>CAIKKE010000034.1 GCA_903827925.1 uncultured Francisellaceae bacterium | reverse complement strand
TCCTGCAGTTAAAATCTACCATAAGCTATTTTGAGAATTATATAGCTGCGTAAACAAAGTTGTCTTGAGCCCATTGCCTTAATAGGGCATGATGAGGTTCTAAATGGGGGGAGATCGGGAAACCGATTCTCTCTACCAGCTGTTTTATTAAAATCTTTTCAGAAGCTAGGATATTTTGTACCTATAGAAAAGGTTCCTGAACAAATTAAAGCACATATAACAAAAACTTTATTGTTACCAGAACATACTGAAGTAAATTATACTAATCAAAAAACTTTCCAGAGCCATAAACAAATAATTAGAAATTTATTAATGGTTAATCCATTTGATCAAAAAGCTCAAGAATTAGCACAAAATGTTGGCATGGAGCGTGCTTATAGGATAAATAATTTACCAGATATTATTAATGGGATCATTGAAGAATTAATTTACAACAAATTTGAATTACCAGCTTTTAGCACTTTATCTAGAATAGCTGGCAATTGTAGGATTACAGCTAATAATAATGTATTTGAGCAAATTAGCAATCGTATTCCTGAAGAACTTAAAAAATCTTTAGAAGAATTATTGAAAATTGCAGAAAACAATAAAAGTGGTTATAACGAAATTAAATCATTACCCAAAAGACCTACTATAAATAATTTATCAGATTTTATAGCACATTATCAGTGGGTATTATCTTTTGGGCGATTTGATCAATATTTAATTGGTATTACTAAAAGTAAAATAGCAGAATTAATACAAGAAGCCAGAGTAATTGATGTTAAAGGCTTAAAAGATTTAAAACGAAACAGAAGAATAGCTTTAATGGCGAGTTTATTATATGACGTCAACTCTACTGGCACTGACAATTTAATTAAAATGTTTTGCAAAATTATTAATCAAGCTCATAAAAAATCTAAAAGAAAATTAGAGAAACTCCGAAATGAAAATAAAGATAAAACAGTAGAAATTATGGAATTATCTTACGATATGGTAGATTTTATTGAAACTCATGATGAAAAATTGTTGAAATCTTTAGAAGAACAAGTTGCTAATAAAGGGGCGCAGAATTTAAAAAATCTATGCTTGCAAATGATTGCCATTGCCAAACAAGATCATTTATTTTTAGTGAGCCAATATATTAGTAATAAAGCGAGAAAAGTATGTTTTAAGGTACTAAATAATTTAGAGTTAAATTCTGCAACCACTGATCTTAAAATCATAAATGCTATTAAATTTATGATAGAACATGCTAATCAGAAGAGTCCTACTTTAAATATAGGCAATTTAGATCTATCGTTTATTTCTGTTGCATGGCAAAAAATTATTTTTACTAAAACAAATAAGCAAGAAGTTATTAAAGAGCATTTTGAGGTATGTATATTATCAGAAGTAGTAAATGCATTTAGGGCTGGTGACTTAATTGCTAACAATGCGGACTTATTTGCTGGATATAAAGCGCATTTATTATCTAAAGAAGAATGTAGTTCGAAAATTAATGATTACTGTAAACTGGTTAATATACCATCAACAGGTGTTGCTGCAATAGAACAATTAAAGGAACAATTGTTAACAGCAGCCAAAAAACTAGATGATAATTATCCTAATATTAAGGGATTTACTATCGACAAACTAGGTAATCCTGTTTTGTCTAGGCCTAAAGCTAAACCAATTAATAAAACTACTAATTGGTTAAGACATCAAATAAAAATGAGGATCCAAGACAAACATGTTTTAGATGTATTGTGTATTACTAATCATCATACTGGATGGGCTAATCATTTTCAGCATGTATCTGGAACAGCCAGTAAAATAAGTTATGCGATTGAAAAGTATATATTATCTGTATTTGCTTCTGGTACTAGTTTAGGTCCAACCCAAACTGTAAAACATTTTAAAAGTACTAGTAATTTTACAATTACACCACATACATTATCTTTGATTAATACTACCCATATAACTATTTCTAATTTAGAAAAAGCTATAACTACATTAATTGATGAACTTTATCAATATCAAATTGTTGGTTGTTGGGGTGATGGTAAATCATGTGCTGCTGATGGTACTTTACGCAATATTTATGAAGATAATTTATTATCTGAGTATCATTTGAGATATGGTGCTAGAGGAGGGATAGCATATTATCATGTAGCTAATAATTATATTGCATTTTTTGCTAGTTTTATTCCTTGTGGGGTTTGGGAAGCGATTGCTATTATAGATGGATTATTGAAAAATGCGTCTAAAATGCAGCCAGATACAGTACATGCAGATACTCAAGGACAATCAGCAGTGGTATTTGCTATAGCTTATTTGCTTGGAATTAAATTGATGCCAAGAATTAGAAATTGGAAAGAATATACTATGTTTAAAGCTGATAAGAAAATTGTTTATGCCAACATAGAATCATTATTTACTAAATCTATTGATTGGGAACTAATCGAAGAATGTTGGGAAGATTTTATGCAACTAGTATTATCTATTAAATCTGGCAATATTTCTACTAAGTTTTTATTGCAACAGTTAAATAATTATGCTAGACAAAACAAATTACTAAAGGGCTTACAAGAATTAGGACGTGTAGTTAGAACGTTATTTTTGATTGAATATTTATCTAATATTGAGCTTAGAAGTGAGATCACAGCAACCACTAACAAAGTTGAAAATTTTAATGAATTTAGTGATTGGTTTAGAATTGGAGATAAATATTATATTGTTGCTAGTAATGATCCTAGGGAACAAGAGAAATCAGTAAAGTGTAATTTAAAGTTTAGGAATTTGAAAAAAAATAATCCACAAAGTTGTGTTGCCAGCTAATATGGTTTTTTAAGGTAATTTTTATTATATGGAAAAAATTTTGC
>CAIKKE010000033.1 GCA_903827925.1 uncultured Francisellaceae bacterium | reverse complement strand
TTTATATATTATATTTTATTATTGGCCCAGAATTTATGATCTTCCCATCAGCATCCTTGGATTGAATTAAAGAATTAACTTTATGCTTTATTCCTAAAATATATAAATTATTAGTTATCGCTAAAAAGCTTTTTACATCATACTTATATTGCTCTTCTTCATCTGAAGTATCAAAATTAGTTCCTTTCATATTTAATACATATTCAGATTTATATTCTATTAATTCTTGATTATATAAATAAGCTTCTAGATCTGCTAAACTTTCATGAATACTGCTGTCTACTAAAATATTGGATTTAAACTTTAATTTAATTTTTTTTATTTGATGTTGGAATAGAGGTACATATATTTTATATTGTAACAACATTTGACCTACAGGTAAATCATCAAAAATTCCATTAAACATTTTTATATCTCCTTTTTATTTTAATTAATTTATTTTTTTTAAATTCAAATATAATATCTTAAATTATTTTAAAAACCATAGGTAATTAGATTGCTAATATTTATTTAAGTTTTTAGTTGTTTAAGTAAAACATTAATCTGTTAACATCTATATATAGTAGTTGATTACATATAAAATACATTATATAGTTTTAAATAATATATAATTAAAAATAATAAAAGGCAAAGTTTTTATGTTTAAAAAATTTGATACATCTTCTGATCCTACATCCTTTAAATCAATTAATATGATTAATCCAGTAGCAACTGTTGAAGAATATTTATCAAAAAAAGATTGGCGAGTTAAAGCTAATGCTAATCAAGGTTATTCTTTAGGTGGTTTGATGTTAAATACTTCTGGTAAAATAATTGCTAATTATTGGTTATCTAGCATTTATTCTAAAGAGATAGCTGAGGCACATATAAATGCAGATTTTCATATCCATGATTTAGATATGTTGTGTGGTTATTGTGCAGGTTGGTCATTAAAAACTTTATTGATGGAAGGATTTAATGGAGTATTAGGCAAAGTAGCAGCAGGCCCACCTAAACATTTATCTAGTGCTATAGGACAAATTGTTAATTTTTTAGGTACTTTACAAAACGAATGGGCAGGTGCTCAGGCGTTTAGTTCTTTCGATACTTATCTTGCTCCTTTCGTTAAAATCGATAATTTAGACTACTATACAGTAAAGCAAAATATTCAAGAATTAATTTTTAATTTAAACGTTCCATCTAGATGGGGCACCCAAACTCCATTTACGAATTTGACTTTTGATTGGGTGTGTCCTGAAGATTTAAAAAATCAACATCCGATTATTGCGGGTAAAGAAATGCAATTTATCTATGGTGATTTGCAATTAGAGATGGATTTAATTAATAAAGCATATATTGAAGTTATGACCACAGGTGATCAAAAAGGTAGGATGTTTACTTTTCCGATCCCTACTTATAATATTACTCGAGATTTTCCTTGGGATAGTGAAAATGTCCAACAATTATTTACAATGACGGCTAAATATGGATTACCCTATTTCCAAAATTTTATAAATTCGCATCTAAAACCTAATATGATCCGCTCGATGTGCTGCAGATTACAGTTAAATTTAACTGAATTATTAAAAAGAGGTAATGGATTATTTGGATCAGCCGAACAAACTGGTTCTTTAGGTGTAGTTACGATTAATTGTGCAAGACTTGGATATTTATATAAAGATCTTAATTCTTTATACCAAGCTTTAGATATTTTGTTAAATTTAGCTAAACAAAGTTTAGAAATTAAAAGGAAAGTCATTCAAGAATTTATGGATCAAGGATTATTTCCATATTCAAAACGTTATCTAGGAACTTTTAGGAATCATTTTTCAACCATTGGAGTCAATGGCATCAATGAAATGATCCGTAACTTTAGCAATGATAAATACAGCATTATAGATCCAGATGGCGAGAAATTAGCTTGTGATTTTTTAGATCATATTAGAAATAAAATGATAAATTTTCAAGAAGAAACTGGAAATTTATATAATTTAGAAGCAACTCCTGCAGAAGGAACTACATATAGATTTGCTAAAGAAGATCAAAAAAGATTTAATAATATTTTACAAGCAGGAACTAAAGATAACCCTTACTATACTAATTCTTCTCAATTACCCGTAAATTTTACAGCTGATCCTTTTGAAGCTTTAAAAAAACAAGATGTTTTACAGACTAAATATACTGGGGGTACAGTATTACACCTTTATATGAATGAAAAAATTTCTAGTAGTGAAGCTTGTAAAAAATTTGTTAAAAAAGTTTTAGAAAATTTCAAATTGCCTTATATTACAATTACTCCAACATTTTCTATTTGTCCAACGCATGGTTATTTAAATGGAGAACATAATTTTTGTCCTAATTGTGATGAACAATTATTACAAGAAAAATTTAAACAACAGCAATTATTAACTGAAGAATTATCTAATTAATCGATTAATTATCAACTAAGGAGCATTATATGTTAAGTGAAATAAATATAGCTGAGCATCCATTGTTAAAAGATGAAGAGCGTCAGCCTTGTGAAGTATATACTAGAGTTATGGGGTATATTCGTCCAGTTTCAGAATTCAATATAGGTAAGCAAGGAGAATATTATGAAAGAACTTGTTTTAAAGAGCCTCATTTATAAAAATTTATTTATAAATAAATAATAATTTTAGCTAACAAAATAACATGTTACATAATAATATCGATCCTATAGTAATTAGTGGTTTTGTCCCATTAACTACTGTTGATTATCCAGATCATTTATCAGCAGTAGTTTTTTGTCAAGGTTGTCCGTTTCGTTGTCATTATTGCCATAACCCTAGTTTAATTCCTAAATTAAAACAAGGTAAATATAATTGGCAAACAATTAAAAATTTTTTATTAGATCGTATTGGGTTATTAGAAGCTGTGGTTTTTAGTGGCGGCGAACCAACTTTACAGAAAGATTTATTATCTGCAATTGAAATAGTTAAAAATTTAGGTTTTAAAGTAGGATTACATACAGCAGGTCCTTATCCTGCAAGGTTAAAAGAATTATTAAACGTTATCGACTGGGTTGGCATGGATATTAAGGCTCCTTTTGATGATTACGTGAGCATCACTTCGATCCCTAATAGTGGTAAAAAAGCATTGCAAAGTACAGAATTAATTTTAGCAAGTAAAGTTGAATATGAATTTAGAACTACAGTACATCCCAAATTACTTAATCAATCACAAATTATAAAAATAAAAGATACTTTATTTAAAATGGGAGCAACTAATCATAAGATTCAGCAATTTAGAAAAGAAGGTTGTATTAATCAAGAATTAAATATTCCAAACACAGTTTAGGATTATATGGCATTAATTCAATATTTTTTATTCTATTTTCCATATTTTACAATAGATAACGCTCTAATACATTCAATAGTAAGTTAATTATAACAAATTTATCAAAATAATATAACAGTTTTTTAATAATTTTTGTGAATTTCCTGCAAATCTTAATACGTTAATATTTATTATTAATTAGATCTTAAAATATTAATCAATCAGATGTAGCACTATCAATGAAAAAAATCATTAAAGAAACTGATAAACCATGGAAATATATTTTAAGTAAATATTTTAAAGATTTTATGGAACTTTGTTGGCCAAACAGAGCCAAAGAGATCAATTGGAGTAAACCGCCAAAATTTTTAGATCAAGAATTAA
>CAIKKE010000032.1 GCA_903827925.1 uncultured Francisellaceae bacterium | reverse complement strand
TAGTTACAATAGTAAAGAGATAGGGTTATCGGTAGATAATTTAGTGTTTGGAGAGATGGTGTCTGGAGTTAAATTCAGAAATGTGCGGAGCAGCCAAATTAATTTTGCGCATTTATCTGATAATTTAGGGTTACATAGTAACGATCGTAGACCAACTAGTAATATTTCTCAAAGTGAAGTTAGCTCTAGCAGTATGACCATTGAAGTAGATAGTAAAATTGTTGAAAAGACGCAAAAGCTTTTTGACGGGCTTAGTAGGTTAAAATCAGTATTGAGAGAATATGATCCAAAGATCCAGAAAGCGAAAGTTATAGCTAAGGAGATTTTAGAGCGGCAGGAAGCGGCGGAGAAGAAAGCGGTAGAAGAGAGAAAAGCTGCAGAAGATAGAAAAGCAGTAAAAGATAGACAATTGCAGGAAGAGTCTAAGAAAAATAAACTAGTTAAATCTAGCGACCAAAGTAAACCAGAAGGATCTAAAGAAAATTGGCAATACAATTTAGAGCCAACTTATAGCCAACTAAAATTGCATCGTAAACCAATGGTAGGAGAACAAGCTGCAGCTGATTTTTTATATGATTTAACTGATAACGTTTCAGAAGCACCCAAAAAAGCGAATTATTTAGATGTGGCTCAAGAGCTTGGAAAATCTGTGATTAGTGCATTTAATGATTGGCGAAATGATGTTGGTAGATTTATTGGCAGTGAAGTATTTACTATTGTGCATGATGGTGGTTTAGGGGCAACTGAAACAGCACAAATTTTGCAACAATTGCATAGTAAAGCAGTAGATTTTTCATCTACAGAAATGCTGCGTGTAGCTGATGGTGGTTTAAAAAGTACAGCTACTGTTAAAGGGATCAAGGCAGTACATTCTAAAGTTGTGGATTATGTAGTAGATGAAACTATTGCGATTACTCATGGTGGTGGATTTAAGGAAACTAAAACCGCTAAAGCTACAATAGCAGCTTATGATAAAAGTGCAGATTGGTGGAAAAATACTGATAGTTTAGATAAATCCAGGGAAATTGGCACTCTTATAGGCAAGCATGGTCCTAGTATGTTGTTAACTTTTGGTTCAGGAGCTGCTATTAAAACCAGCTCAAAGATTTTAAGTGAAGCTGCTGATATTGTCAAAGAGACTGGGAAAAAAGTAGCTACATCTTCAACAAATAAATTTTTATCGCAATTTGAAAAATTTAAGAAATCTCAACCAAAAACAATTACAATTAGTGCTAGCAGTCCAGGAGAAATTTATTACAAGTATGGAGAATTATCAGCTAGACAGTCACGACATCTGGTTGGATTATCAAAGCCAGGTGAAACAATTAATTTATTTAAATCTGATATTAATATTACCGATTTGGCAGCATTAACTGCAAAAACGAATGATGAGTTTTATATGTTTACCTTGGGTAGCAGACGAATAGTTATAAGAGGATTTGAAAATAAATTTACAATTGAAGGAGAACTTTTTGATCAAATTATGAAACAAGGTTGGAGATTATCCGCGCATACGCATCCAGGTGCTGTAAGTAAAGTGCTATTATCATCTGGTGCAGATCGAGAAGCAATAAAAATGTTGGGGCAAGAACAAAGTGTGATCCTTAATTCAACAGGTAAACGTGGGCTATTTACTAAAGATGGTATGGATACAGATTTAAGTTCTACCTTCTTTAATTTACCAAACCCGAAACCATAACATAAAGTAGATATTATAAAATGAAATTACTTAGAACAACAAACAATTTGATGAAATTACCAAGATCACAAAAAGATCTTACAAGAAAGTATCCTTCTACTGAATATTGGGAATTAAATAATCAAATGGAATTGATAGTTGTTAGATATGATCCTGAAGATGTTGTTGAATATAAAGATCGATGTGAAATAGGTGTTAGAATATCTGACAAAGATGTAACTCAGGAGGTTTTTGATAAATTTGAAAAATATAAAGACATTTTAAATTTAGATGATCATAAAGGTCAGTCTGTTATTACCAGCAAAGCATCATGGGAAAACATGCAAGAAATGACTGAAAAAATGTTTAATCAATTAATTAAATTGAATAAATATAAACATATTTTAATTTCATATGAGGAATATAAACATATTTTTGATTTATATAAAGAATATCAACGTATTTTGCAGTCATATCGCCCCAAAGATCGAGCTGAACTTAAAATTAAGCAACCAGGAAAAGGTATAACTGAGGAAGTTTTTGAACAGCTAATGAAAGTAGAAGAATATAAAAACACTGTGAGTTTCATTAATTTTGGAATAGTCACATGGATTATAGTACCTAAACATTTATGCTCTTCAGTTATGGAATATATTGAAAATCTAGATGTGTGTAATTTTGTTAAATCCTAATCCTAAACCTGCAGATCTGGATATCATTAAAAATTCTAAATTAACCTTGATTAAAGCAGTGGAGCCATTATCAATTAACAATTCTTATATCCAAAAAATATTATCATTTAATAACATTGTTACTCGGCAACCAATTTGCCCTGTTGATTTTTCTCGTCCGCAATTAAAAATTATAGTATTAAATAACATGAGTGATTATAGAATATCAGATCCTAATGAATATTCATTAGATCATCCATTTTTAGAAATGCAAGATTTAATTGAAACTATTAAACAGCAATTAGGGCATAAACAGATTGGAGATACTGGATTAAACGATAAAGAAATTTATTATTATATGTTATTTAATGCATTAGAGCATGCTAAAAGTGGTAAACCATTTTTAGCAGATACTATTTTAAAACCAATGTTGGTTTACAAAGAAAACCCAGATCATTCAATGAAACTTATAAGTTTATTACCAAAAATTTTAGATATACCAGAATTAAGAGCTAATGTGTGGGGAATTTTCTGTAGATTATTAACTGCTAAAGGTACAGCTTCATCT
>CAIKKE010000031.1 GCA_903827925.1 uncultured Francisellaceae bacterium | reverse complement strand
TTTGCCTCTAGTTCTTGACTATATGCTTTAATGATTTCAGTTGGAGTTTTAGATTTTAACATCTCCATTTCTTGAGACTTGTTAATTATAGGATCTTGATACCAATGCCAACCTTCACTATTTTTTTCAAAAAAAGCAGCATTTGCATTGTTAACCACAAAAGCTAAGGTTAATAACATTTTAAAGCCCGTCTTGGTGATCATCATATATCATGCCATTATTGAATTTTGGTTTAGGATTAAAATCTTCTTGCAAATTTTTCATGTGATCAAGCACTTTGTCCGAGACTTTTTCTTGTAATACCTTTATATTAGGTTTTTGATATTTATGAATCAAATCAATAAAAACTTCACTAAAATTTATTTTAGATAAATCTATCTTGGTAAGCTCCTCAATGGTAATGGAACGACAATCAGGACATTTTGGATCCCCCCAACCTAAATTTAATTGAGATCTACCTTGCTCTTGAATTATTCTGGCAAACTTTGTCCCAAAACAACAAAAGCTAGTTTTCTTTTGGATACATTTACCTAAGAATTTTTTAGCACAATATGTGCCAATTTGATGACATAAACTTTGTTGTCGCATCTTAGCTAATTGTTTTTCCTCTGCCTTACAACTAGCAAATTTCAAGGATACCCCCCAACCCTTCATCCGACGACAACAATCTTTAAAACTTAAACAATCACGCCGACATATATACTTGTCCCCCTTAAAAATCTTAGGATCATGATGATTAGCTCTTAAATCAGTTTGTACTTCTTTTAATAAACTAAGTCTTGCAATTGCATCTAGCATATCAGCATTTGCAGTATAAGATTGTTGATGACAATTGCCGGTTAAACAAAATGCTGCTAAATTAGGATCGTGAAATTGACGCCTGCTAAATTTACCATTTGGACATGCATAAGTTTGTTCATAAATCCAACATTTATCATTCATCCATTCTTTACAACGAGAATTAACTTGATGGCAACCTTGAGCACGAAGGGAACTACATTCGTCCTTAAACATCTTACAATTATAAATTTGTTTATATTGCCACTCATCCTTAAAAATCGGATAACCATTAATATTCCGAGTCTCAGGGCCTTGAGTTAAAATTCTCTCTCCATACTCACATAAACCTTCCTCTACCATTTGCTCTAAACTATCACAACCAACCCAGCTATCAATCGCCTCTCCTTCATACGTCTTATGCTCTAAAGTAATATTTAACGAATTAACTGGGGTATTTATGATTAAACAATCTCCACTATCACTTATATTACCGCTATTTATTTTAAATTTTTCAATATACTTACAATCTATATTAAAAAGTTGCTGAGTAATACAATCTACACTTCTAAACCCATTACAAAAAACTGCTTTAAAAGCATTGATTTCTTTAGGTAACCTAAGCGAATAACCAGTATGCCTTTGACGAGTACCATATTTAGTATGTCTCCAAAAATTACCTTTCTTAATTACATAAGTTTCTTGCTGGTAAGTTGGAGTAAATTGTAAATGATTAACGGTTAAAGTTGCAGTTTTAACTGGTACTTCCACAATTACATTCCGATTTTCAAAACACTCATGAATAATATCATCACCTCCTTCTTCACAAGTTTTTTCAATTCCACCTTCTATATAATCAGGATCATTATCCTCGATAGCTAAATCTTGTAAAGATGTAACTCGTGGATTAAAAAGTGGATCAGAATTTGGATCAATGATAAATTTAGGTTTTTTATTAAAGCTATCAACTATAGCTTGACTTCCTTCATTATTCTCCATAGATGTCCTAACATCTAAACTTAAATCACCGTTTTTAAGATCATTTGATGCAGGAGTTGGCGCTTTAGAATCATAACCTGGGACTTCTTCTAATTTAATTTTACCTGCAAAATCTTGAGTTGCAACCAGTCCTTTAGCAAAATTATTGCCTTCAGTATAAGAAGACTCAAGTTCAGAGGCTATTGCAAAACTAATTATAAAACCCAAGGCCATCACCCACCTCATGATGCCTCCAATAATTCTTTAGCATAGCTCAATGAGACGTTACCGCTAATTGATTTAAATTGCTCGTTTTCTAAAAACAAAATAGTAGGTACTTTATCAATTTTATATTGCTTAAAAGCTTGAGGCGCGATTTCCACTCCAATCCCAAGTGAGTTTAAATAAGCAGCTGTTTCCTTAAAGCTACCATTTTTAAGTCCCCTAATTAATAATACCCCATTATTTAACTTGGAATCGGAGTAAAGCGATTTAAGCGAACTCTTTGGCATACTAAAAGATACAAAGATTAAATATTTTTTCTCTATCTCTTTGTTAGGCATAAAAATATTTTCAATAGTCTCTTTAGGAATATTGCTGCAATCCTCGCTAGCATTTACAGGAAAAATGATTGAAAATAACAAAATTAATTTTACCAAAGACAACAATTTCTTTTCCTCCAAATAATATACCCAAAATCTTCGCCCTTATATGGAAACTCTTTACCCTGACTCCATAATAATTCTGATCGTCCTAATGGTTGGCAACTATCAGTTACTGGAATTGGATAAGTCATTTGAGTTTTATACTGACTTTTATTAATGATTGGCATAGGATATTTACCACACCATCCAGCTTTTCCCATATAACCCCATAATAAAAACTCTCGATGTAATTTGGCAATCATTCTTTGAGTAAGTAATAAACTTGCCTGTACTCCACCTACATGCGCACTAACGCTTCCAGTAAATGGATATAAACTTCCCTGACAACCGCCACACCAAAATAATTGATCTAACGGAAAACCAGTTGTTGCACTTAAACAATCAGCACTGCAAGCAGCTTGAGCAATTGGATTGGCAAACAATACTGCCTCTGGATTAATAATGAAGCTTTGCTCATCATCTTGCCAAAATGGATCTAGTTCGGTTATATATCCAATATCTAATTCAAGCTTTGTTTCTAAACAAGCAAAATCAGTGATTAAATTTAATATTGAAATTATGGGATAAATATACCAATGTACTTGATAAAAACTATGCTTTAAACTATTTTGACCACCACCACTAATTGAATTACTGCCAGCACCTTTTAATTTACTATTAGCTAAACTTAATCCTAAATTTACCATGCAGTAAGGAGTGCGAGTGACATCAACTAATCTAACTGGTTCCCAAAATGATACTGGAATTCCAGGAACAGGTACTCCTGGTGGCCTTGGGCAAACACATGCAATTGAATTAGGGTTAGGCGTATCCTCTTGACTTGCTGATAAATTAACTCCCCCTATGGTTATTGGAAATATACAACTCCAACAAAGATCGGTAATTGGATTTAAAAATTTACCCTGACATTTAGCATAGGAATGAATTGTAAAAAATAGCAGTATAAAAAAACACCAAATCTTCATGATACTTGGAACTCCTCTACCTGTAATTTTTCACCTTTTTGGGTAACTATTGCAGGTATTTGTTTGATCCCAAATTTTTTAACTAAGCTACCATGCTGATCAAAATAAATTTTTACTAAGTATTTGTCCATTAATTTAAAAGGAGATCCATTAGTTAAAATTATTTTACAAGGAAAACCATAATTTAAACTCCAATTAACTTGATTCTTGTCCTCCCCATCAATAAAAAGAAGTGCTTCTCGAAGTTTATAGATCTTTAATGGATTAAACATACTATTAGCCTTAACAAAAATTTTACCTTTATGATCTTTTAAATCATTAGAGACTTTAATGCTTGGATCATAAAAAAATACTCTTGGATTTGAAGTTTTAGTAACTTCTAAAACCGGTGTTGGAATTGCGGATTTTACAAAATCATTTTGGATCTTAATTTGCAGATTTTGAAATTCACTATTTTCTGACAATTTATTAAGCTCGAACGTAATTTGCTCCAACAAATCTTTCTCCAAAATGTTAAAAGTCTCCCCAAATGTGCCTAAGTGTTGAGCTAAAGCCACTTCCATAAAAAATATAATCATTATAAAAAATTTCATTTTAATGGAATTACCAATCCTTCTAAACAATCGACTGAAACTAGCCCAAACTCTTGATATCTAGAATCAAAACTATCTATATGGTAGCCTTTTAAAAAAACTGTTTCTCTAGGAATAATTTGTGGCTTTATGGGATGTAAAATCCGACCATCAGTTGCAATTGGTTTTGGCTTACCTATTATGTGGTTGTTAATCAATAATACCCCTTGCTGGTTATACCAAATCCTGTCTTGACTCACTCCAACTATTTTTTTAATCACTAATCCTTTATACCAAGTGCTATAAACTAAAGTGTAATCATTCAACTTAGGTTTTATTTGCTTTAAATGTAGAAAATAATGATTACCTAATGAATCAGTAGGGCTATATATGATTGCAATATTTTTAGTTAACGCCCATATAAACCAAACACCAAATATCAACCCTATAATTAACTTAATCAATTGATTAAATTTGTTACCTTTAATCATTATTCTTCCTCCAACATTTTTAAAATATTGGAGGTATGATCTAAAACTTGTTGAGACCAAACAGTGCCTTTCTTAAACAATAATAATTTATGCTTTTTGGCATAATTATTCATTATTGATTTTAAATCATCTGCAGTTTTTGTAAGTAAATCTTTTTCTTGATATTTATGCATAGCAATGGATTTTGTATAAGCTTTTACAATCACATTGGCATCGAAGATCCCAATTTTAGGTTGTATATAAAATTGCATCATTCCCAAAATTATGAACATTAACAATATAAATATATTGTATGCTCTTTGATTCATTGAGCCTCCTTTAATAAAACGTCCAATGCTTCACCCAATCCTAAACCCTGATTTCTTAATGTTTGCACTTTGGAGTAATCCTGCGCTTTAGATGAATATAATAAGTGCGAATAAGGATCTAATAATAATCTAGCGATTGCAAAACCGGAACTTCCATAAATCATAACTTCAGCATATTCGCCTTGTTTAGTTTTAACTGATTTAAGTTGCGATTCCATCATCGGAGTTAAACTGACTCTTCCTAATTTCTTCAATTGTTCAATAGATTCTGATTTTTGGGATAATAAACACATCCAATCACTATTATCAAAAGCCGCTTGGGCTGCATTATTAATAAATAAATCATTAACTGATTGAGTACCGATTACTAAAGAACCATTATATTTTCTTAATCTTCGAGCCAAAGTTTCAATAAACAATCCACCTTGCGCCCCTCTTAATAAATCCCAAGCCTCATCAAATACAATTGTAAATGGAGTTTTACGATCGCCTAAAAACATTCGATTGGTAATATTAATAATTATCATTTGTACAACTACACTTTGTAAATCTTTACGCTCTTTAAGCTCTTCTAACTCAACGACCACCAAGGGATCGTCTAAACTAACTGTAGACGCCCCATTAAAAAATCTTCCATATACCCCATCA
>CAIKKE010000030.1 GCA_903827925.1 uncultured Francisellaceae bacterium | reverse complement strand
TATATTATTAATTATATTTAATATATTATTTATGTTGTTAAATTTAGCATATAACAACATTTATATTTATAAAAAAATTTTTATTAACGAACAAAATTTACATAATAAACAATTAGATTTAGATTTAAAATTAATTAACAATGCTAATTCAGAAACTTTTAAACTTTCAATTGTCGGTTTTATAGCAGATGATCTTACATATTTATGTCCTAATGGGATTAATATTCATGAAATGTATATTAATCATATATCTTATGGCTATTGGGGAAAAAGGATTGCCAAAAAAATTGATTACGATAATCTAAATATACAAAAGTTATATTATGAAAATCTGATCACAAGCAAAGGCTTTGAAGTAAATAAATTAACCATAGTAGATCTATATAATCAAAATCAAATTGATCAAGTGTTTTTTATTGATCAACAAGGAAAATTATGGAGTTATGATGTTAAATTAAATAATTTTTTTTTACAATATGCTACAGATGAGCCAATAATTAATTATATAATAGGTAATCCAATATTTAATAAATCACTAAAATATAATATATATATTCATCATAAATTACATACTAAAGATATAATTAAACTGATTTATTTTGAAGATATGAAAGATACTTATATAAATAATTCTAAAACCATAGAATTATTTACAAGTCTTCAGCCTATTAATGCCATATTTCTGCGAGCTAATCACTTAATTGCAGTATCTAGCGAGGGGGACAGTAAAATTGATCCTATTATTAATATATATAAATTAGATTATAATTATCAAGATAGTACTAAATTTAATTTTAAATTACATACTAGCAATCATACAAGCTTAAATTTTATTTGTAATAAAATCGATATAAAATTCAATAATTTACCTATATCTACGTCAACCAAGTTAGGCGACAAATTTGAATTGATTTGGAATACCCAATCTAATTATCATCAACTTAATATTTATATAGGTTATCAAGTAATTTCTTCTTATTTTAGATTAAATCCAGATAATGCTTTATTATCGTATAAAAATATCTGTTAATTTATTTATGTTATCATAAATAATTAAGATAATTACATATATTCTCTTTACAAAATTTAAAAAGCTTTTATGCTTAATAATTATAAGATAAAATAATTTAAATTTATATTAGATAATTATGTTTAAATATCAGAAAAACTATTTATTAATCATAGGTATTTCTTTATTTGCCAGCATATTTACTTCATGTGCATCTAATAAACACCTACATAATCCAAAAGATCCTTTTGAACCAATTAACCGTGGAGTTTATCAATTTAATAAAACTTTAGATGCTTTATATATTAACCCGATTAATCAAGTATATATAAAAACCATTCCACAACCATTAAAACAATTGGTAGGTAATTTTTTCAACAATATCTTGGAAATTCCTACAATAATTAATAATTTATTACAATTAAAATTTGAACAAGCTAGAAATAGCACGGCTAGGTTTATTATTAATACTACTTTAGGTATTGGTGGTTTATTCGATATGGCTGATAAAGCTAATTTAAAATCTAAAAAAGAAGATTTAGGTAATACTTTATATAATTGGGGATATATTAATTCTAATTTTGTAATGTTACCAATTATAGGGCCATCCACAGTTCGAGATAGTATCGGTTTAATCGGAAACACTTTTATAAGTGTTCCGTATTACTTTAAGCCTAAATGGCGCAATCGTTATCAAGGATCTTATATGATTCATCGTAGATCTGAATTAGAAGAACTACAATCTTTATTAAAAACCGTGGGTGTAGATGAATATGCTATGTTAAGAGATTCTTATTTGCAAAATAGAGATTATCAATTAAATCTCAAAAATAAAGATCAATCAATACAATTAGATGCTCCTCCAGAATAAGGATCTGGTAGCTTGTGAAAAATCAGCAATATAGTCATATCAAACGAAAAGTTGGTGAATATACTATTAGTTATGGAGTTATCCAATCAATACATGATAGTTGCGACACCATAGATTTTTTTAAAATCAGCGATCTAAAATATGGTTTTTATCTAGCAGATGTTGCAGGCCCAGGCAAAAATTCCATTACAACTATGAATAAATTACAGCAATTAATTAATAAAAATTGTTTTGAATGTTTAGAAAATAAACAAGAATGTATTTTTAATCCTTCTTTAATCGCTAAAACTATTAATATCGAAATGTATACAAATAATTTAAATAAATATGTTACTTTAATTTATGGTATTTTAGATCTATCAACTAATATTATAGAATATACTACAGCTGGATATTATCCTAATCCTATTTTTGTAACTAACGATCTTAAGACTAAAAATGCTAAATATTTGTTTAGCAAGGGATTCCCTTTAGGAATTTTGCCAGATGCTAATTTTGAAAATTTTCAAATTAAAATGGAAAAAAACAATTCCATGGTATTTTTTTCAGATGGAATAATGAGCTTTTTTAAACCAGATAGTAATAATTCTAAAGATAAAGATGATGAATTATTAAAATTAACTTTGAATGCTAATGTAGATATTTCAAATATTTTAGAAAATCTAAATTTAAATTATAGCATCCCTATTGTCGACGATATCGTAATACTTACCTTGCAAAGAAATTAAACAGTTTATTTCTAATAAAAACGCCTAATTTTATTAAAATTAAGCGCTTTTATTAAATTTTTATAAAAGTTAAAAGCTTTAAAGCTTAAAAATAATTAATAAAATTAATTATTTTTTACCTTTACCGCCTTTACCACTTTTACCTTTATCTTTACTTTTAGCCATTAGTTTTTCTCCTAAATTAATTTGGATACATATAGTTTAATCTTTAATTACTACGTAGATAATACTAACATTATATCATTATAAAGCAAATTATATTATTATAATTATTTAATTAAATCTCACGCTATATCATGTAAGCCGGAATAGCTCAGATGGTAGAGCAGCTGATTCGTAATCAGTTGGTCAGAGGTTCGATTCCTCTTTTCGGCACTGTGGATTTGTCTCAATTTAAAGTCTAGCACTTGCAAAAACGTACGTTATTATGTACTATTATATTTATAATAAATAAAAAAGGAAAGATACATGGCTACTTCAGCAAACAAGCTCTCAAAAAGCACTATGACTGCAAGCAAAGTAAGAGCAAATTTATACAATTTAATAGATGAAGTCTCTGTAAGTCATAAACCTCTACTAATAACAGGAAAAAGATATAATGCTATGTTAGTCTCAGAAGAGGATTGGTCCGGTATACAAGAAACCTTGTATTTGCTCTCGATCCCAGGAATGGGGGAATCTATCAAAAAAGGAATGGCAACTCCTTTAGATGAATGCAGCAAGGAACTTGATTGGTGAAAGAATGGAAAATCCTTTTTGAAAAGGAAAGTAAAAAAGACGCACTAAAACTTCAATCTGCTGGTTTAAAGGAAAAAACCAAATACTTATTAGAAATTTTAAAAAAGGATCCGTTTGTAAATCCTCCTGGTTATGAAAAATTAAGCGGAGATTTAACTGGTAATTATTCCAGAAGAATTAATATTAAGCATAGGCTTGTATATCAAGTGTTTAAAAAAGAGCGTACTATTAAGATTATCAGGATGTGGACACATTACAATGACAATTAGAACTTTCACATAGTTTGATTCATCTTTTCGGTAAAGTAAATTTAGACAATTTTCAGCAAAGTAAAATTAGACAATTTTTAGCATGGAACTTTTTTGTGAAAACTTAGTCTAATCCTCTATCTAAATTTAATAAATTATTCATTAATTATTTCATTAAAAATTATATTAATTAGCTAAAAATAATTGGAGATACAATTAATGTTAACAAAAAAAAATCAACAATCAAAAATTTTACAATCAAAATCTTTGAAAATTCAACAACATAACATTAATATACACTCTTTATGCAATGAAATACAGAAATTACATGCAAGTATACAAATTAAAATTATTAACAAAGATTATTTGCAAAATTTAAATCATACAATCGAAGAATGTAAAAATATTGCTAATATTTATTATAATGTAATTAATCATTATAATAATAACCAAAAAGCTTTTGAAAAAGTATTTTATTTTATTAAACTTGTTACTTTCGATTACCAACAATCAAATAAATTATTAGATGTAATTACTACTATGCAAAAAATCCAAGAATTATCCATTGAACCTATTAATCAATTTAAAAGATCGCAAGCAATTACACATCACAATGATTTGTTGAAAAAATTAGCCAAATGGCCCCAAAATCAATATAATACTTATCAAAAATTATATATTAAACAATTAGATGATATTAAAGCTTAATATTAAAGCCTAATATTAACAATTGTATATTCGATTATACCCCCAAAAAATCCTTAACAAACGGAACGGTTAATTTTCTCTTAGCAGCTAAAGTTGCACTATCTAATGCTTGCAAGGTAGCAAATAAATCCTTAGTACTTCTTGGGATCCTTGCTAATAAGAATTTTGCTACCTCTAAACGCAAATCTAATCCAATTTGTTTAGCACGCATCATCAATGCTGATATTTTTTCAGCATCACTTAATTCTGATAATAAATATGTTACTCCCCATGACATTCGGGATTTTAAATCCAATAAATTTAATGGTATATATAATGGAGAAGCATTAGCAGAAATAATTAATTTATTCCCTAAAGTTCGAATTTTATTAAACAAATAAAAAACCTTTTCTTGCAATTCAACATGGTTAGTTATAAATTGTAAATCATCTAAACATAATAATTCAATTGTCTCTAACCCAGATAAATAATCATATTGATTATCATTTGATGAAAATTTCAAATTTGCTATTTGCTCTAAAGATATATACATCGCTTGTATATTATTTTCCAAAGCATAATTACACATTGCTTGTAATAAATGGGTTTTACCTACTCCTGATTTACCCCATAAATATAAAAAATTTTCTTTAATACTAATATTATCATTATTCTTAAGAACATCATTGTTTTTATTTAATCTTAAAAATTGCTGTAATCCAAACAAAACTTGCTGATTGTTAACCCCTGTGAAAAAACTTACAAAAGTAGCATTATCTAACAATTTAAATGATAATGGTAACTGATTTAACATAATTTATAATCTATAATTATTAATAATATTGAAAAGTATATGATAACGATGGACAATTAGGCAATTGACCATTAATATTATTGTTAACATTATTATTTATATTTTCATTATCATGTTCATAACGAAATAAATCATTACTTGCTAAAGCCTTTTTAATTGCTGTTTTTCCGCCAGTCACGATAATTTTAAATTCTACTTGTTCACTTTGAAATTTATTTGCATATAAACTATTAGTAATTGGTAGCTCTTGTAAATATTTTTCAACTTTAACATAATCTTCTAAATTTTGAATATTATTAATCTTTAACAGTATCATTTGTTGGGTTACTTTTTTTGTATTATTAATTTGCAAATCAATAAAATGTTGAAATAAATTTTCTATAAATATATTGGCTTGAATATTAAGTTTACTATGTTCTAATTTATCATTTTGATGATCATTAGATTCATAGTTATCGATTAATTGATCTTTAAATTCCCAGGAATTATTTATAGATTTCCAATTCATTATAAAACCTTGTTCATGCATTTGACAATCAGCAAAAATAATTTCATCCGCATCATACTTTTTAGAATATTGTTGAATAGATTGCAACAATTTATCATGTTCTATATTTTGATTCAAAAGTTGTACTTCAGCTAAATCTAAAATTGGATAAACTATTTTAATTCCATAGTCATTGCCAATTACTGAAATTATATTTAAAAATTTCTGTATAATTTCAAACAAAGGTGTGTGATTAATTTTTACCCATATTAAAGTTAATGGACGATTTTCATTTAAAACAACATATCGATGATCAAATAAAGTTTTATTAATTAAATTTTTATCAAAATAAAGCTTTAAAGTTAATTTTTCTTCACTTGGATAATTATCTAAATATGCATATTTACTTAAATATTGTTCTGCATTTTCTAAAGGTAAACTAATATTTTTACCGGTTATTTTACGTAATATTTTATCAAATTCTATTTTAATTAAGTTACTTTTATTCGCATCAGTAATTTGTTTAGCAGTTATTTCAATTTCAGAATTATATAATTCTGAAACTATAACAGCATTAGCTATTTGGTAGCTATTCAAAATAATTAAAACTAACCCAATTTGAAAAATCTTATTCATAATAATTTATCACTCCATACATACTTTAGGTAAGGTAACTCCTGTTTGGTACTGATATTTACCCTTACGATCAGCATAAGAAATCTGACATTCATCATTTCGATCTGCGCTTAAAAAAATCATTTGCGCTACACCTTCATTAGCATAAATTTTAGCTGGTAATGGAGTTGTATTAGAAAATTCTAAAGTTACATGACCTTCCCACTCTGGTTCTAAAGGGGTTACATTAACAATGATTCCACAACGCGCATAAGTAGATTTGCCCAAACAAATAGTTAATACATTTCTTGGGATCTTAAAATATTCAATAGTATGAGCTAATACAAAAGAATTAGGAGGAATAATACATATATCAGCTTCTAGATCTACGAAACTTGCAGAATCAAAATTTTTGGGATCTACAATCGCGGTATTAATATTAGTAAAAATTTTAAATTTATTAGCACAACGTACATCATAACCATAACTAGAAACACCATAAGAAATAACCTTGCTAGATTTTACTTGTTGTTCATAAAAAGGATTAATCATTGATCTTTCTAGTGACATTTGTTTAATCCATCGATCAGATTTAACTCCCATATTATTGTCCTTATATTAATTCTATTAATTTTAATCTATAACGATTGGAACACTATTCATAAATGTTAAATCTTTTGGTAATTTAGATAATTCTGCAGCAACATTACTCGCAATATCATGATAAATTTTACTAATTTTACTATTTGGAGAAACTAATACTGTTGGGGTTCCTAAATCAGATTGTAACCGAATATTTAAATCTAAAGGAATATTACCTAATAATCGTAATTGATATTTATTAGCTAAATTTAATCCTCCAGATTTACCAAAAATTTCATATTCATAATGACAATTTTCACAAACAAACACGCTCATATTTTCGATTACACCTAAAATTTTTACATCTAATTTTTGTAACATTATTAAAGATTTTTGTGCATCTAACAATGCAATTGCCTGAGGAGTAGTTACAATCAATGTCCCAGTTACCGGAATTTTTTGTGCTAAAGTTAATTGCAAATCCCCAGTTCCTGGTGGTAAATCAATAATTAAATAATCCAATTCTGGCCAAATAGTATCATATAATAATTGTAATAAACCACTACTTACCATAGGACCACGCCAAACTATAGGGGAATCTTCATCTAATAAATTACCAATCGATATACAATAAATACCATGAATATAATTTGGCTGCAGCTTATTATTAAGTGTCTTGATCTTTACTTTGCAACCTAACATATGTGGTAAACTAGGTCCATATAAATCAGCATCAACAATTCCAACTTTAGCTCCTTGTTGATGTAGTGATATTGCTAAATTAACTGCTACTGTTGATTTACCTACCCCTCCCTTACCAGATCCTATTGCAATAATGTTTTTTATTCTTTGTAGTCTCTCTAAACCTTGTTTATGAGTATGAGCTGATATTTGAGATCCAGTATTGATCTCTAATTCTAAGCGGATCCCGATTTCAGTAGCTAAACTTTCAATCAATGGTTCTAAAATCAACCTCAATTGCTCAACAATTTTGTTTATATGTTTAGCTAACAAAAATCCAAAATTTAAATTTAAAATAATTTGCCGACTATCGATAATTAAATCCTTAATACATCCAGCATCTACTAAATCAGTAGCTAAATAAGGATCTTTATATTTCAATAATCCTTGATAAATTTTATCTCTTAATACATCTGTGGTTAAAATTTTCAATCCAATAAACCCTTTTAGTTAAATTATATATTAATTATATCACTAT
>CAIKKE010000029.1 GCA_903827925.1 uncultured Francisellaceae bacterium | reverse complement strand
GGAATGTGCACGAAATAACTTCCGCATTTGTTATCAATTTAACAAGTAGTTGAATAAAAATAGCGCAAAAAGTTATTTGAATTTATTTCAAAATGCGGAAGTTATTTCGTGCATATTCCTTAGTAAAGCCTGGTTCTTTATCAACTTGCATTTCCACAATAAATTTATCACCAATGGTATTGGAACAAAGCACATCTTTTGGGTTTAAAAATTTCGATAACATAATAGATAATTTTATCAATAAACTTTACTAATTATAAACTACTATTGTTAGTTTAGTTAATTCCTACTGAAATAAAAATATTGTATAATTTAGCTTTTATTTAATCAAGCAATTTTGATCTCAAAACCGCAAAATTATTTAATACCAGACATGCGAAAAATAGCTGAAAATATGGTATAAGTATGTTATAAAAATTTATCTACAAACAAGTAATTTTTTATAGGATAGTATTTGTGTTGAAATTTTATTTTAATAAAGATTGGCAATTAATTAATAAAGATTGGCAATTAATTACAAATCCTAAAATATTAAAGATATCTATGTATTACAATAAAGAGCTCCCTTTAAGTAATTATGACAGTCGAGGCTAAATTTAAATCTCATAGTGTAGAAGTTGTTAATTATCTAAAACATCAAATTAAGTTGGCTGGTGGAAAAATTACTTTTGCCGAATATATGCAGCATGCTTTGTATGCTAAAGATTTAGGTTATTATGCGAACAATATTAGCAATAAATTTGGGGTAAATGGTGATTTTATTACAGCTCCAATGTTAGGTCAATTATTTGCAAATTGTATAATTAATCAATTTTCTAATCTTAAGTTCAGCCAGATTTTAAATCAAAGTTTTAATATTTTAGAATTAGGAGCTGGTAATGGTAGGCTTGCTTATCAATTAGTTGGTTTGATAAGAAATTTAAATAATAATTTTTTTAAAAATAATTTTAATAATTATTTAATTTTAGAAACTAGTAAAGAATTAATTAAGCAACAAAAGCAATTTTTATTAGCAAGTGATTTAAATTTAGAGGATAAAAATAAATTTTTTTGGGTTGATGAGTTACCTAAAAATTTTAATGGCATCATTTTAGCTAATGAAGTTTTAGATGCTTTGCCGGTAAATTTATTTAAGATTTATAATCAACAAATTTATGAAAAATTCGTTACAGTTAATCATAATGGTGATTTTGAATTTGTTGATATTGTGGCAAGTCATGATTTTTCTAAGAAAATCAAGAATTTAGCTATAAATCAATATTTATATATGGATGGTTTTTATAGTTCAGAAATTTGTTTATTACTTCCTGATTTTATTAAATCTTTAGCAGTTAATTTAAATAAAGGAGCAATATTTTTATGTGATTATGGTTTTTTAGCGCCAGAGTATTATCATCCAGATAGATATTTAGGTACGTTAATGTTTCATTATAAGCATTTTGCTCATCATGATCCATTTTATTTACCAGGATTACAAGATATTACTGCTCATGTTGATTTTTCTGTAGTTATAGATACCGCAATTAGTTATGATCTTAATTTAGAAAAATTTTCTAGTTTAGCTAAATTTCTAATGGAGTCTAATATTCAACAAGCTTTTATTAAAGAACATAAAATTTTAAGTACTTTAAATGTCAAAGAACAATATAAATTAAATCAAGAAATTTATACGTTGATTTCTCCTAATGAGATGGGAGAAATATTTAAAATTGCAATTTTTACTAAAAAATAATTTCAACTTTAAACCTCAGTTCGACGAAAATTAAAAATTCTAGAAAATCATTAAGGACCTATTAAGTTTTGCAACATCAATTATTTCAAAACTGACTTGTCTTTTGTTGGAAAATCTGGTAGAATTATAAATTATTTAAGGTATTTTTGTTGTGGTTTGCATAATTTTTAATTAGTTTTCTAAAACAAGGGTTTATGAGTAGGTTCTCTAAGGATTTTAAAAAGCAACTATTGACTAGTAGCTTAGTTGGGTTAGTTATAGCTGCAAGTAGTAATGCTCATGCTGCTGTTAATATTGATATTAAAGCTACCGCTAATTTTTATTTTGGGGCAAGCATGGGACATAACAAGTATCTTGTAAGTAATAATTTTACAAGTGCATTGCAAAGTCGTCAAACCACATGTAAATCTAGTTCTTTAAATTTATTAACTCCAATTGTAGGTATGCAATTTAATGATAAATACGGCATAGAATTTGGTTATGGTATTTATAATGATCTAAAATTTTCAGGAGCTAGTTCGGGTAATTTAGAGATCAGAAATTATTTTTTAGATGTTACAGGATCGATCCCGGCACCTGGTTCTTTAGGAGAAGAAATTGATTTTATTGGTGGAATAGGCTTTGGTAGGATGCATCTTAAAGAAAATGGTAATTTACAAGCAATGGGAAATGGTTCTAGTTATAATAAACTTGGGTTTAGAATTAAAGCCGGTGTTCAGTATCCTTTAGATCAAAGTTGGAATATTAGAGGATTATTTGCTTACCAAAGAGTAGGAGATCGTGATGGTAAAAGCTCTATAAAAACTATGCGATCATTAAGTTTAGATCTTTTATATATTTTATAGATTTATAAAT
>CAIKKE010000028.1 GCA_903827925.1 uncultured Francisellaceae bacterium | reverse complement strand
TTAATTCAAAATTATAATTAAAGATTAACCATGTTAATATGCTTATAAAAATTGTTAAAAATCCTACCAATACTATATTGCTTTTGATATGTAATAATTTAAACCATTCGTACGCTGCTAAAATAATAATTCCTGTGGTAACATAAACAAATAAATTATAGCTAGAAAATAAAATTAAGCATACACATAAAGGTAATAAAATGCTGCCAGTTAATATTCTGGTTTTAAGCATTGCAACTCTCCTTGTCTTGAACACTCCCAAATTTACGGATCCTAGAATTATAAAAATCTAATGCTTGTTTAAAATGATCCTCATTAAAATCAGGCCATAAAATATTAGTAAAGAATAATTCTGTATACGCACTTTGCCATAAAAAGAAATTACTTAAGCGTTGTTCACCACTCGTTCTAATAAATAAATCTGGATCTGGTATATGGCTTAAACTTAAATGTTTAGCTACATACATTTCATCAATGTCTTTTATCGCAATATCAGTAGTTTGAATTTTTTGACCAATTTTCTTAATTGCCTCTACTAAATCCCACCTTCCACCATAGTTTATCGCAATATTTAAATTTAAACGATTATTATTAGCAGTTAATTGCATTGCAGAATTAATTGATTCAATTAATTCTATTGATAATTTATTTATATCACCAATTACAGTAAGTTTAATTTGATCTTTATGTAAATTATTTATTTCTTCAGTTAATAATTTTATAAATAAATTCATTAAAGCTTTCACTTCAATCTGGGGACGAGTCCAATTTTCAGTACTAAATGCAAATAAGCTCAAATTTTTGATCTTATATTTTAAACAAGTTACAACTAAGTTGCGTGCAGCTTCGATTCCTTTAGAATGACCAACAACTCTTGGTAAAAATTTACTAGTTGCCCATCTACCATTTCCATCCATAATAACTGCAATGTGTTGTGGAATGTTCATAATTATTAAACTTTCATTAAACTTTCATTACATCTATTTCTTTAGTAGTACCTAATTTTTCAATTTTTTCAATATATTGATCAGTTAATTTTTGGATCTTATTTTCTGCTGTTTCTTTTTCATTGAGGCTAATTATTTTATTATTCACTAAATTTTTAATATGAACATTAGCATCTCTTCTTGCGTTACGTACAGACACTCTAGCATTTTCAACGTCAGCTTTAGTTTGTTTAACTAAAATTTTTCTACGATCTTCAGTTAAAACTGGAATAGGAACTTTAATTACACTACCAACAATTACTGGATTTAAACCTAAATTAGCAATAATAATGGCTTTTTCAATTGCAACCATTGAACTTTTATCGAAAGGAGTAATGCTTAAGGTTCTGGCATCTTCAATAATAACATTAGCAATTCTCACTAAAGGAGTACGCTGATTATAATAATCTACTTGCACACTATCGAGTAAACTAGGATGTGCACGATCAGTCCTGATCCTAGCTAAATCTTTAGTTAAACTTTCAAAACTTTTTTGCAT
This sequence comes from uncultured Francisellaceae bacterium, assembly GCA_903827925.1. Classification (GTDB taxonomy): domain Bacteria; phylum Pseudomonadota; class Gammaproteobacteria; order UBA6186; family Azoamicaceae; genus UBA6186. The sequence goes on along the minus strand of CAIKKE010000028.1, from coordinate 8,128 downwards.
TTTTTGCTCAGTTTCTTGATAAATATTATCTAAATCAGTCATTATACCATACTCCCACATAGTGATTTTTGATTTTATCAATAATCAAATACTTTCAACCATAGTACCTTCTTCTTTACCATAAATAATATTTAATAAAGAATCTGGATTATGGATATTAAAAACTATAATTTTAAGACCATAATCTCTAGATTGAATAATTGCATTTAAATCCATTACTTCTAATTCTTGGGCTAAAATTTCTTTATAAGTTAATTTTTTATGACAATTAACCTGCGCATTTTTTTTAGGATCTGCTGGATAAATTCCATCTACTTGAGTAGCCTTTAAAAATACTTCAGCTTTAACTTCTAAGGCGCGTAAACTAGCAGCAGAATCTGTAGTTACCAAAGGATTACCAGTACCTGCGGTAAAAATAACTATTCTATTTTTATCTAAATGTCTTATAGCTTCTTTGTGATCATATAAATTCACAATACCTAATACAGGGATTGCTGACATAATCCTTACGTCTATACCTACTCTTTCAAAAGCATCTCGAAAAACTAAGGCATTAATAATAGTTGCTAGCATTCCCATTTGATCCCCAGTTACCCGTTCTACAAGACCAGATTCTTGAAGCGCTTTGCCTCTAAAAAAATTCCCTCCACCAATTACTAAACCTACTTGCACCCCTAATTTAACTATTTGATGGATGTCAGATACTAATTTATTAACTACCTCTGGCTCAATACCAAATTTATTGTTACTACCAGCTAAGGCCTCACCACTAAATTTCAAGAGTATTCGCTTATATTTAATGTGCACTTTTATCGATTCCCTCGCCTACTTCCATTCTAATCATCTTTACAATTTTAGCATGATGTTTAGTTAATAATTTTTCAATAGTCATGTCTGGATCTTTTACAAAAGTTTGGTCTAATAAAGTGATTTCTTTAAAGAATTTATTAATTCTACCTGCAACAATTTTTTGCAAAATATCCTCTGGTTTGTCACTATTATTTAACCTAGATTGTTCTAAAAATATTTCTTGTTCTTTATTATATCTATCTTGAGGTATATCCTTAGAAGTTAAATATTCAGGACGCATTGCAGCTGTGTGCATCGCAATATCACGCGCTAAATTGATATCTCCTCCTTCTAGAGAAATCACGCTAGCTATTTTAGCCGGAACACTTCCATGAACATATGAGCCTAAAATTTGTTGATCAAGAGCTACACACAGCTCACATCTGCGGATCACAATGTTTTCCCCTAATTGAGACACTAAATTAAGTCTAGCTTCTTCTACAGTTTCTTTACCATTTAAACTTTGATTATTAAGTTGTTCTAAATTAACAATATTATTTTTTAACATTAAAGCTGCTAAACTATTGGTAAATTCCAATAGTTTGCTGTTTTTAGCAACAAAATCTGTTTCACAATTAACTTCTAAAATTGCTAATTTATTATGTTTAATATCATGACTAATTACTACTAAACCTTCAGCTGCCACTCTAGATTGTTTTTTTATTGCTGTTGCTTCTCCAGATTTTCTTAATAAATCAATAGCTGCATCAATGTCTCCATTAGTTTGTTCTAATGCACGTTTACATTCCATCATGCTAACACTAGTTTTATCTCTTAATGTTTTTACTAATTCTGCCTTAATAATAGACATATTTTTATATTCCTCATCAAAATCAAAAAATTAAATTACTTATGATAATTTCTTATGAGCAATTAGGGTTCCTTCTAAACTGCTGATAGCACCACTAGCATCATTATATTTAGCTGCTAAAGTTGCATTACTTTTTTCATTTTTAGTATTAATAATCGTATCCGCAACATAATCACAGTATAAAGAAATTGCCCGCATAGCGTCATCATTACCAGGAATTATATTGGTAACTCCATCTGGATCACTGTTAGTATCTACTATACCAATTACTGGGATCTTAATACGATTAGCCTCTTTAACTGCAATGCCTTCATGCCCAACATCAATAATAAAAATAGCATCAGGCAACCCTTTCATATTCTTGATACCACCCAAACTATTTTCTAATTTTGACAACTCACGTAAAATAGTTAAATTCTCTTTTTTAGTTAAATGCTTGAAAGTACCATCTTCTTGCATTTTACTCAGCTCTTCTAGCCTACGTATTGATTGCTTTATAGTTTTATAATTTGTTAACATACCACCTAACCAGCGATAATTAACATAAGGCATATCACATCTAGTAGCTGCATTTAAAATAATTTCTCTTGCTGCACGTTTAGTGCCAACAAATAATATTTTACCACCATGACTCACAATTTTTTCAATTAATCTTAACGATTCTTTAAATGCTACTAAAGTTTGTTCTAAATCGATAATATTAACTTGATTGCTGATCCCATATATATATGGTTGCATTTTAGGATTACGCCCTCTGGTAAGATGTCCATAATGAACTCCAGCCTTAAATAAATCTTGAATAGTCACATTACTGATACTCATAAAATTACAAACTCCTTAATCAATTTTTGGGTTGTGCCTCCACATAATTTTAAACTCACTAAATACACTAAAATAAATAGTAAATAATTAAATTATTTACACGTCACTAGTTACTTAGCACCCTTAATTTAAAATTTTACATGTGTGCGATTTAATATCGACAATATATAACATATAATGACCAATTCATCAATGATAAAAAGGTATAATATGCGACATCACATTCCAATTAAAACTTTTGAAGAAATTGAAAAAATGAAAATAGCAGGCCATCTTGGTGCAAAAGTATTAGATATGATTGAACCTTACGTTAAACCAGGGATTACTACTAACCAACTAAATGATATTTGCCATAATTACATAACTAAAGATCTTAATGCGATCCCAGCTCCACTTAATTATCGCGGGGGGGGTAAAATCCCTTTTCCAAAATCTATCTGCACTTCAGTCAATCATGAAATTTGTCACGGGATCCCTAGTAATAGGATCTTAAAAAATGGAGATATTATTAATATCGATATTACGGTGATTAAAGATGGTTTTCATGGAGATACTAGTAGAATGTTTTTTATCGGTAAACCCTCGATTTTAGCTGAACGTTTAGTAAATATTACTAAAGAATGTTTATATTTAGCTATAGAAGCTCTACGCCCAGGAATAAGTAGTATTATTATAGGAGAAACTATTCAAAGACATGCTGAAAAAGCAAATTTTTCGGTAGTAAGAGAATATTGCGGACATGGTATTGGAAAAAAGTTTCATGAAGAACCACAAATTTTACATTTCGCAAGTCAAAATCCTGAAAATAATTTTCTTTTACAAGAAGGCATGATATTTACTATAGAGCCCATGATTAATGCAGGTAAAAGATATACTAAAATAAAACCAGACAACTGGACTGTAGTAACCAAAGACCACTCTTTATCTGCTCAATGGGAACATACTATTTACATAAATAGTACTCATGCTGAAATTTTAACCAAAAGTAATACAGAATTAAAAAGTAATACAGAATAGTAATGCAGAATTAAAAAAAGTAATACAGAATTAAAAAGTAATGCAGAATTAATTTGAATTTTATTTTACATTATTTAAACCAAAGCTATACTTTAAACTGATTAGGTCTCAAAATGAGCAAAACTTTAAACAATATTAAATTATGAGGGCGACCATTCTATGAACCAAAATGTATTTGTTACTTATTTAGTTTATCAACAAACGGAAACCAGCCAAAAAGCTATAGAAAATTTTATAGCTAACCAAGAACAACCTGGAAGGATAATTGATACATTTGTAGAAATTTTAAAAAGTAATCGTAACCATAAATGGCCAGCTTTACAAAAAGCCATTGCTAGCTGCAAGGCAAATCAATCTACGTTACTTATCGCGGAGCTTGGTACTTTAACTAATAGAGAGAATTTTGTTAATATTTTATTAAACTCTGAAATAAACTTTTATTGTATCGATCAGCCGTTTGTTGATCATAGTATTTTGGAGGCTTTATACAAACACTCTCAAGTTCAAAAGAAACAACATGGGCAATTAATTAAAAAAGGTTTAGAAAAAACTTTAGCGAAATCAGGGAATCCTAATGCTGCTGAAGTAATCAGCAAAGTTAACAAACCAAAAATAGATGCTGCAATTGTTTTTGCATTTTTACTTCAACCAATTGTAGCTCAATACAAAGAACAAGGATTTTCTCAACGACAAATGGTAAAATCATTAAATGAAGAAGGTTTTACTGCTCCTGAAGGAGGAAAATGGGTGTTGAGCCAATTACAAAAAGTATTAGATAGAGTAAAAATAAATGAAATTGTAACTCAAACTAAACCTATAATTGAACCTTTATTAGACCAACATAAAAATTCAATTGAAATTGCAGAAGAATTAAATAAACAACAAATTCCATCAATAAAACAAAAGTTGTGGGATGAAATTCAAGTAAATAAAATTTTATTTAGATTAGAACAAATCAAAGATATAGAAAAAACCAATAAATTTATTGTTAATCTATTGCCAGTGTTACATGAATTTAAATCAAGAAATTATTCAACCAATCAAATATTAAAATATTTTCAAAGCAACGAGATTAATATTTAAATTTATTATCAAGGGGAAAAAACATGAAATTAAATGATGCTGAACTAAATAAAATGCTAGATAATATTAAGCAAATTTTAGATGAAAAACCTTTGGTTGGTGAATTGGAAATGATTATAAAACATTTACCAACTTATTTGAAAATAGTAAAAACCCATATTATTCAATTACAAAGTGTAATTGCTTTAGATAATCATAAAAATAAAAGTTTAGAGGATATTAATTTATCTCCAATTGTAAAACAATTAATGAATATTTTTGAGCAATTAGCAGAAGATGATTTAGATATTTTGGAACAATTACATTTTACAGCTAGCAATAATTTAGCAATTGAAAATACTATTCAACAATCAACAATTACTGATGAAGTATCTGAAGCTACATTATAAAAAAATATATTTTTAATTAAATTAAATACTTGATTAATTTAATTAAATCAAAGATAATTTATAGATGAATTTAACTAATCTTAATTTTATCAACAATAATTATATATGGTTTATTGTTTTTATTTTATTAATAATATTAAGCATATTTTTCTTATTAAATTATTTTAAAAATTTTTTGCATTCTAATTTGTTAGTTTTATTTGAAAAATTTAATCAATTAAATACTCAACATAATCAAAACATTAATTCTGTACAAAATACTTTAAGAGAAAACCTTAGTTCGCAAACTGAACATTTAACTAAACAATTGTTAAACATTAGTCTTTTATTAGACAACAAAATGACTCAAGGTTTAGAAAAAAGTTCTGAAACTTTTACAGAAATCATAAAACGTTTAGCTTTAATTGATAATACTCAAAAAAATATTACAGATATTTCTAATAATTTAATGGGGCTACAAAAAATTTTGGCAGATAAAAAATCTCGTGGTGCTTTTGGTGAAATTCAATTAAAAAATTTAATTGAAAACATGTTGGCTAAAGAAAATTTTGCTCTACAATATACTTTATCTAACGGTAATCGATGCGATTGTATTTTATTTTTACCTCCACCTAATGGCAATATTGCAATTGATGCTAAATTTCCATTAGAGAGTTTTGAAAAATCCACAGATTTAAACTTAACCGAGAATGAAAGACAAAAATATTTTCAATTGTTTAAACAAAACATTAAAAAACATATAGAAGATATTAGCTCTAAATATATAATCCCCAACGAAACCACTAATGGAGCAATCATGTTTATTCCTGCAGAATCAATATTTGCTGAAATTCATAATAATCATATAGATCTAGTCGAATTATCTTATCGTAAAAAAATTTGGATGGTATCTCCAACTACCATGATGGCAATTTTAACTACTGCGAGCTCAGTATTAAAAGATTATGCTACTAAAAAAAATATTGCTTTAATTCAAGAACATTTACGTACTTTATCCCAAGATTTTTTAAGATTTGATGATAGGATCAACAAATTAGTTAAACATTTAGAATTAACTTTACAAGATGCACAACTATTACTCACTTCTAGCCATAAAATTTCAAATAAATTTAACAAAATTGAACAAGTAGATTTAGTTGAAGTAGATTAAATATTTAATTATAAACCTAGATTCGACGAAAATTAATAGTCTACAATTAATTTTTCTTGTTAATTTTGGTAGAATTCAGGGTTTATAAGAGAGATTTTCTAGAGGCTAGAATATCAGCTGCAGTTAAATTAAACAAATCATCATATGTAATTGGTACCAATCTTTGCTCCCCTAAAGATTTTTTTCCAATTTTCCATAAATTAAAACCATAGGATTTTAACAACTTCACAAGTTCTTTTGGATCACTTTTTTGATTTTCAAGGTGAGTAGGAATAAATTCCATCATAATAATAATGTGATCAATATTTTTATCGATAATAGATTTAGATCCTTTAAGGATCTTCAGTTCAAACCCTTCAGCATCCATTTTTAATATGTCAATATGTTCTTCTTTTATAACATCATCTAATCTAACAATTTCAGTTTTTACTGAAGAAGATGAGGCAGAATCAACTAAGTGACCTCCTCCGATATTTTCAATCCCAAAATCCAGAAAAGATTGGCCTGGAATATCTCCTGCAGCTTTATCAAACAAAGTAACAATGCCATTCAAGTTATTAATTTTAATAGATTGACTAAGATATTTGGAGACCGTAGGGTTTGCCTCAAAGGCATAAATTTTACCTTTTTCTCCTACAATCTGAGCCATTTTTAAGGTGTGAACGCCAAAGTTAGCTCCTACCTCAATAACTTTAAACCCTTTTTTGATGATATGTTCTAAAACTCTTGTCTCATTACTATCCCAATGTCCCAGCAACCTAATAAACCAACAAACACAACGATCATTTTTGTTAACTATGATAGGCATACCATTATCTAAACTTGTGATTACATGATCTGGATCAAAAGCTTTTTCACAACGGATATATTTTATATATAGATCCGGTATGGGAGATTGTAAAATAAGTTCTTTAATTCGGTAAATTCCTAGAATTTTTACAAATATTCCACCAACGATACAAGCTAAGATTATAAATATAATTATTTTCTTCATGTTTTTATCCCTGCTAAAATTAAAACATTATATATCATATTTATAACGTATTAAAGGCAAAAATGTTTTAATAAATTATTTAAAATATTTTAATAAATTATTTTGAAATTTTTTTTCAAATTCAATTTGTAGATCTACTTTTAATTGCCAAAATTTAGAGTTTGCAAAAGCTATACATTTAATTGCATCTTTTTCTGTCATAATAATAGGTAAATTATCCTTAAAATTTAAATCTTTTAGTTTATATTTATAATGATCCGGAAAACTATGATTAATCGTTACAATATTTAAGCTATTTAATAAATTAAAAAATTTTTGATTATTACCAATACCTGCAACTGCATGTACTTTATTAAAATCATTAAAATAATTAGCTTCTTTATTTAATCTAGGATCTAATAAGTTATAAAATTTATTAGCTATTAACTGTATATTATAAATTTTATTAATTATTTGTTGTAAAATATTATTGTCTAAAATTTTGTCAACATTAGAATTGACAGTTGAAAAATTAGAATTATTTAGCATAATAAAATCAGCATTTTTTAGTTCATTGATTCTAGTTCTTAAAGGGCCTAAAGGCAATAGATGGCCATTACCAAAATACCGATCAGCATCTATCATAACTATTTCTAGATCTCGACCTAATGCATAGTGCTGCAAACCATCATCACTAATAATTAAATCTAATTTATAATTTTTTAATAAATATTTTACTGATTTAACTCGATTTTTACCTATAATAATTGGACAATTTAATTTATTAGCTAACATTACAGCTTCGTCGCCATAAAGATCAGTAGAAAAAATTTTGTTAACTACAGTATTACTATTAAGATATTGTGCTCGATAACCTCGCATAATCACTGCAACTTTAAGACCTTGGCTTTGTAAATAATTTGCTAAATATACAACCATTGGGGTCTTACCTGTTCCTCCAACGGTTAAATTACCTACTACAATAATTGGGAGGTTAAACTTATAAGTTTTAAAAATTTTATATTTATATAATA
>CAIKKE010000027.1 GCA_903827925.1 uncultured Francisellaceae bacterium | reverse complement strand
GTATCTTCTCCAAATTTAAGGGTAGATACACCTAAGATTCCTATTTCTAGTAGTTCCATCCCAACAGAAAGCAGTGCAGCGTCAACCAAAATATCTACAAAAACTCAAAAATTATTAGGTCAGAGTGACAAACGCTATAAACCACAATTATTTGAACGTGCAGGAAAAACTAAAGATCAAACTACTCTAAATGCTGCTAAAATTGAATTACAAGGGAAGCAAATTGATTTAGCTATTGAGAAAGGAGTTTCTTTTGATCATATAGAGAAAGTAAAAAAAGCTCAAAATGGTCTTCTGAAACATTTAAAAAATATTAATGGTAGATTAAGTCATCCAGAATTACCAATAATTGAGAGTAAATTATTAGAAGTAGAATTATCAAAAGCTAGCAAATTATTAGATCATACTGAACAGTTTGTACCAAGAACTACTAATACATCACAATCACCACAAATTCCAAAACCAAGGGCACCATAATGAAAAACCTAGATAATTTTTGGCAAGAATATCTTAATGATACTTTGGATAAACAAGTTTTAAAGGATTTTATTTGGCATATAGAAAATGATGATTCATCAGAAGCAGTTGTTATGGCAACAGATATGCTTGTAGAGGAACCAAATAATAAAATCCTAAAGGCTCTAATTCCTTGTTTAGCTAAACAATTAGATCATGAAGATGAATATATTCGTGAACTTGCTGTTGGATCTGTGATTGGACGTATTAAATTACCTGAATATGCTGAAAAAGCGCTTAGTATGGCGAAAAATGATCCTTATGATAATGTGCGTGGCCTTGCAGCCTCAAGTTTGGGTGCCGTAATAGATAAAGTTGATTATGTTTTACAAAAACAAATTGCTGTTTATTTGTATGGTAGTATAACAAATGTTATTTATGATGATTGGCATAAACAATGTGCCTATGATTCTATTTTAGAGGCAATGAAGATTCCTATTAATATGTGGCCAGCAAAAAAGTTAAATCCAGATATACCAAAAATGGTTGATAAAAATTTATTGAAAAAATTTAAAGAAAAATATAATATTGAAAATATAGAATAATTTTAATATTATAATATTTTATAGTTAATGGTGATTGTTTTTGGATATACAAAAAATTATTAATGAAGTTAATGCTGAAATTAATAACGTGACAGATCTAAGTACAAAAATTATTATTACTAAATTATTAAATATCATTGAATATCAAGCTCAGGAAATAAAAACATTAAAAGCAGAAAATCAAAAACTTCGTGACGAAAACAATAAATTAAAAGGAGGCAATAGTAAACCTAATATTCGCCAACAAAGCAAGCAAAATCTTTCTTCTGAAAAAGAGCGAAAGAAGAAGAAAAAAAACAAAAAATCTAAAAATAATAAAAAGAACATTAAAATTGATCATACCGTTGAGTTAACAGTAGATGCAAATATATTGCCGGAAGATGCTATTTTTAAGGGATACCAAACAGTTGTAGTACAAGATATTCTTATTCAATCAAACAACACTCTATTTAAAAAAGAAATATATTATTCTCCATCACTTAAAAAAACATTTATGGCTCTTATGCCAGACGGTTATGATGGTGAATTTGGTCCAGTTATTAAAAGTTTTGTTATAACTCAACATTTTCAACATAAAATGACAGAGCCAGCTATAGTTCAGTTTTTGCAAGATCATGGTATACAAATTTCAGCAGCTACAATATCTAGAATTATTACAGATAATAAAGAAGATTTTCATGCAGAAAAAACAGATATTATCCAGGCTGGTCTACCATCATCTATTTATCAGCAAATGGATGATACCGGGGCGCGGGTTAATGGTCAAAACTATTATACTCACGTTCTTTGCAACGATCATTATACCGCTTATTTTACTAGAGAAAATAAAAATAGGCTTACAATATTAGAAATTTTATCTCAAAAGGAATTAACTTTTGAATTTAACGAAATTACATATGCTCTGATGACGGAAATGAAT
>CAIKKE010000026.1 GCA_903827925.1 uncultured Francisellaceae bacterium | reverse complement strand
GCAACGCTACGATAGCTTGCAAGTTATTTTACGTGATGCTGATCAAATTGATAGATTTATGGCTAATCATAATAATCCACCTCGTGCTGTTAGCAATGTTGATAAACGGATCCAGGGCAACATAGATACACTCACTAGTTGGGTGAATAAAAAAATACAAGAGGAGGTAGATAATGGGCAATCATGAATTAATTAAATTTACCCAGATGTTAATTGAAATTGGTGCTCTTTACGATAAATCAATTTCAGCGATGTTATCAGAGCTTTATTGGAAAACACTTAAATGTTATGAATTATTCGAGCTAAAAAAAGCTTTTGAAGCGCATATTAGAAATCCTGATAGCGGTCAATATTTTCCTAAACCTGCAGATCTGGTTAGATTAATTGAAGGGACTAACGAGAATAAAGCGTTAGAGGCTTGGATTAAATTGGAAAAAAGTATTATGCAAGTTGGGGCTTATCAAAGCGTTGTTTTTGACGATCCGTTGATTCATCTGGTGTTGGAAGATCTTGGTGGTTGGATTAAAATTTGCAGCACTTTAATCAAGGATTTACCGTATCGTGCCCATGAATTTCAAAAACGCTATATGTTATTTTTAGACAAACCACCGTTAAGATCTGCAAAATATTCTTGTGGAATTTTGGAGGCTTTAAATGCTGAAAATGGTGATCCAATCCCACGGCCATCGATTGTTGGGGATCATGCTAATGCTCAGAAGATTTTATTTGGGAATGATAACGATGCGACTTTAGTTCGTCGAGAGGAGATTTTTAAAAAAATTTAATGAAACAGTCGCGTTTGCGACTAATTAAGTGCCAAATATTAGCAAAAACTCTTTAAAAATATTGATATGCTTAAAGTTTATAAAGTTAGAATTGGAATATTACCTTGATTTTTACTTACTGTTTAATATAAATGTTAATTTTAATTAATGGTTCTAAAAGTCATTCCCTAAAGAATAAGTTTTTAAAATACAATGTAATTATTAAAACAAAAAATTTTTAGAGGTAGATGTTATGAAATCATTTTTGTTAACTAAAAAAAATAAATTAAAGAGCTTGTTTTTTTTCACAGGATTGATTTTGGTTTATTTAGTTTTTACTCAGCAATCATTTGCAGTAACAGTTGAAGAATTACAAGCTCCGATTACAGCATTAAAATCTGAAATCTTTGGTGGTTGGATGAAAGTGGTACAAATTGCAGCAGCCACATCTGGGATCATTATGTCAGTTTTTAGGGGTAGTTTAACTCCGTTTGGGATCGGAGCTGGTCTTGCAGTTGGGATCCATTTGTACGATGGTTATTTAGGAACAGGCGCTGCTGGAGCTTTGATTTAGTTGGAGTTAAATTATGCAAATGCAAAGACACGTTATTTTAAATCATGTAGATACGCCACTTAAAATTATATTTTGGACAGTGCCTGAAATCTTAATGTTGCTTGGGCCGCTTTTTTTAGGACTGATTGTTAATCAATTAATCTTAAGCTTCATGATTAGCATGTTTAATTATTGGGTAAACAAGAAGTATCAACAGCATTTCGGTAAAGGTCAATTTCAATCAGTTAGATATTGGTTTTTGCCACAAGATTTAAGATTTAAAACTTTACCTCCATCTTTTATTCGTGAGTATGTAGGTTGATTATGGAATTTGTGTTTTATCAAAAACAACTATCGCATTTGCAGGTACAAAGAAATTTTTTGTTAGGATTAGGAGTGGTGCTTTTATTGGTAGTTATTTTAGAAACCATATTATTATTTTTTAAACAGCAAAGATTTATTATATCTCCTCCTGAGTTAAAACAAAGTTATTGGGTAGAGGGTAATAAAATATCTCAAAGTTATGTAGAGGAGATGGCGTTATTTTTTGCGCATTTATTGTTAGATGTAACTGAGTCTAATATTTTGCTGCAAGGGGACGTGATACTTCGTTATGTAAAACCTGAGATGTACGATCATTTTAAAATTAAATTGTTAGATGATCATAAAAGACTTAAAAAGCAACAATCAAGTTTGCAATTTACCCCAGTAGATATAGATTTTGTAGAACCATTAACTTTAGATCTAACAGGTGTTTTAGCTAATTATATTGGCGGTAAAAGAATAACTCAATTTAGAGAAACTTATCGAATGGTTCTCAATCAAAAACATGGCAGATTATTTTTAGAGTCGTTTGAGGTAGTTAAATCAGAACAACGAGGACATGATGAAAGTTAACTTTAAATTAATTTTTGGATTATTAATATTTAATTTTGCATTTGCAGATGTAATAACTTTAGATCCAAATCGTCGGATAGAGGTACCAATCGGAGCGCAAGTTATGAATCGATTAACGGTTCTTAATGACAGAATTTTAAATATTTTTGGCGAAGAGGAAGCCTTTACTTTTCAGGCAGATGAACAAACTGGGCAAATTTTTATAAAAGCGCTTCCTCAGAATACCTGCAAACCAATTGAAATTACTTTAATCACTGAAAATGGAACAACTCAGGATTTAACCTTAATACCTTCTAAAACCAAAGCTGTCACTTTGATTTTTAAAGCTAAAGTTAATAATTCAGCATATAGTGATAAACAGCCTTACTTTAATGGTTACCAGCAATCTATGGAAGATAAATGGTTACAAATTATGAAACAAGCAGTGTTAGGTGAATTGCCACTTTTGGAACAAAAATTATTTCCCAAAGCACGCAAAATTAATGGAGTACAAACTAAATTTAGCAAATGTTATGTAGCAGGTGATTTAAAAATAGAGGAGTGGACTTTAAAAAATACTACCCGAGACAATAAAATTTTAGAGGAAAAAGATTTTAAACAACCAGGTGATCTTTGTATTACGATTTTAAATAGAGCTTTACCAGCTAAGGCTCTCACTTTAATGTATATATTAGGAGTG
>CAIKKE010000025.1 GCA_903827925.1 uncultured Francisellaceae bacterium | reverse complement strand
TTTATTATATTTAATAAAAATTTCTGGAATTAATTTAAATAATTTTCTTTTAATTAATAATTGCATAAAATTATTAGCAATATTAAATAAATTATTATTAGATTGTTGATTGTTTTGTTGAAAAAATTTATTTATAGTAGGCTCAATATTTATTAGTTTAAATAAAAAATCAAGTTTGTTTTGGTTTTCTAATAGATTATTATAAATAATTTTTTTTACTGCAGGAATACTAGTTGCTGTATTTAAAAACTCTAAAAACATTAATATTTGCTGTTGAATATTTAGTTTGTTGCTTATAGAAAATATAGCCTTAGAATAACTTCTGGATAAATTGCTAAAATTAATTTTCATATATTTGGTTACTTATATCAATAATAATTTTTTTGTGCTGTTCTTGTTCTAAATGAATTTCTATGATTTTTTCAGTACTTTTAATAATCAAATCCACAAAATTGTTTTTTAATTGAGTTTCCAATTTTATTTTTTCTTTTTGAATTTGCAGCTGTGCATTGTTAATAATTTCATCCCCTTTATTTTTTGCTTGAACAATGGCTAATTCTAAGATTTGTTCTGCTTGTTTTTTAGCTTCCACAATTAATAAATTACAATATTTTTTGGTTTCTAATTCTTTTTGTTTATTAAATTCCTCCGCTTGTTGAAGTTTTTGCTGTCCTTGTTCTGCTGCTTGTAAACCAGATAAAATTTTATTTTCCCTTTCGTTAAGTGCTGATAAAATTTTTGGCCAGATGAATTTAGTATTTATCCAAATGAATATTGCAAAAGTAATCATTTGCCCAAAAATTGTTGCGTTTAGATCCATAACTCTTACACTTAATTTAAAACAATTTAAAAAAACATTCTGATATTTAATAGTTATTTAGTTTATATTATATTTATTTAAGTTGGTAAAAATTTTTCAAATGCACTTAAAAACGGGTTAGCAAAAGTAAAAAATAATGCCATTCCGACCCCAATCATAGATACTGCATCTAATAAAGCTGCAACAATAAATAGTTTTACTTGTAATTGCTCCATAATTTCAGGTTGTCTGGCCGCGCCTTCAAAAAATTTGCCGCCTAAAATTGCAAATCCAAACGCAGTACTAAATGCTCCAACCCCGATTAATATTGCCACGGTTAACGAAGTGCTTTTTTGAATATCAGCTACCATTTGAGCAATTTGAATCATTTCGGCAGTAGTTTTCATGTTAATCTCCTTTCAATATTAATGTTCATTTTCTGCCATAGTTAAATATACTATAGTTAGCATTGTAAATATAAAGGCTTGGATAGTAATAATTAAAATATGAAATATAACCCAAGGGCCTCCTATTACCCATTGAAACCACCATGGCAACAACGCGATTAAAATAAAAATTAACTCCCCAGCATAAATATTGCCAAATAACCTTAATCCTAAAGACAACACTTTCGCTAAGCTTTCTATAGATTTAAAAAAAATATTCAATGGAAATAGCCAAATACTAAAAGGCTTACTAAATGCCCCATAGACAAATTTTTTCAACCCTTTAGTGGAAAAACTATAAAATACACATAGTAAAAATACTGATAAAGATAATCCTAAAGTTAAATTAGGATCACTAGTAGGAACAATTCTTGCATGCTGAAATTTTTCTGGAATATGTAAAATCTTACATATAGATTCAAATAAATCTACTGGTAATAAATCCATAAAATTCATTAAAAAAACCCACACAAATATAGTGAAAGCTAATGGGGCAATCATTTTATTTTTACCATGATAGCTAGATTTAACTAAACTGTTAATAAACTCTATAATTAATTCAAGGGCGTTTTGTAATTTAGTAGGCGTAGCACAGGTTGATTTGCGCGCGATAAAATAAAATATTATTGAATATAAAGTTCCAATTGATAAGGAAATTATCAAAGTATCAAGATTAATACGCCAAAAGCCATCACCACATGTGATGTTAGTTAAATGCCCATGAATATAGTCTGTAATAGTATTAGATACTGTCATAATATTAACTTTAATAAATTTTTAGTAAAATTGAAAATTAAATATATTAAAACACTTATAATAAAAATTTTTGGTTCTATTGATAACAATTGTAAATGTTTAAAAATTAAAAACAAACTTATACTGAAAAAAATCAATTTAACAAACTCAGCTAAGTATAGTTTTTTAATACTATTTTTAATTTTAATATTCGTAATTTTTGTAATTATTGTTATGTGTGAATTATTTACATCATTAAAAGCATTTAATTCTTGATTTAATTTTTTAGAAAATAAATTTATAATTAATTTAAAAATTAAATCAGATAAATAGCAAATAATTATTCCCAATAAAAATGAAATAAACTGCATAATAATATTTATATCATAAAAATTAATATTTTAAAAAAAATTTATATCTAATTCCAAATTAAACAGAAATATAATTATAGATTAATTATATTATAGGTTATTAATAAGGTTAATTTAAAAATCATAGATAAAATTTTAATTTTATATCTATAAATTTTAAATTATTGGATAAATTATTAGTTTAATAGGTATCTCATTTTGAGTAGGTCTGAAATTATAAAAATTTAAACAAAAATTAATATTAATTATTTTACTACTTGATATTATTGTTACGATCAAAATATATGCAACAACTTAATTATAGGTCACACGTTAATTGCTATAATTAACATGTATGAAAATTAAAAATAATTATTTGGGATCAATTTTAATTATAGCTTTAATTCTTATTGCTTTAATTATCTCAATGATGATGCTTTTAATCAAATCAACCACTAATAATCTAACTATTTCAAAAAAGAGCGCTATAAATGCTGTTATCTTACAAAAAGCAAAAATGCTAAACAAAAAAACTGAACATTATATGTTAAATATTAATCCTAATATTTTTTTTGTAGATATTGTCGCTAATACTATTAATTGTGGTTATCTTAATAATAATGGTGTTATTTCTTGTAATTCAAACAATATACATCCTATAAATGTTATGGATTTATTATCAAGTTTGACTGTCCCAGATTTTAATATATTAATAACTCAAAATGATTATATAATTAGTTCTTCTAAAACACAGACAGTTAATTATAAACTAAAAATTACAGTTACTGGTAACAATTATCAATCTGCAGATACTACTCTTTCTTTTGAAAAAAGTTGCCCCACAGGTACTAAAGCGTTAACTGCCGAACAAATCAATCAAATTCAAAATTTAAATGATAATCAAAAACAATTCCCTAATTTATTTTGCACTTGTGAGACAGGCACCATGAATGCTGATGGAATTTGTTCTTCCAATAGTTGTCCAGGTAATTCCACATATTATTCTAGCCCCCCCAGTAATATCGGTGAAGCGACTAATGTTAATGGTTGTTATTGTCCTGCTAATCAATATTGGGATGGAGAAAATTGTACTAATTGCTCTGCTGGATGTGATAATTGTATTAAATCTTCTAATTATGACTATTTCCTTTGCACAAAATGTAAAAATCAATATTATGGTGTCGGCGGTAATGTTAACGGGCATTACGACATGATATGTAAGCCTTGCCCTCTCAATGCGACTTGCAATAACAATATTACTTGTGATCCTGAATATTATATTACATATGATTATAATCTTAATGCAGAAT
The DNA here is from genome assembly GCA_903827925.1 of uncultured Francisellaceae bacterium. GTDB lineage: Bacteria > Pseudomonadota > Gammaproteobacteria > UBA6186 > Azoamicaceae > UBA6186. Next base: position 7,761 of record CAIKKE010000025.1, on the reverse strand, counting down.
GTAGACCTTGCGGTACTGGATGTCAGACGTGCAGTTCAAATTCTGGTAGTTGTGAACACTGTAAACCCGGGTATCTTTTACAGGGAACTTACAGTATAAATATTTGTAAAGCTTGTCCTGTTGGGTGTGCTACGTGTTTTTCTTATTATTTTGGCGATTATTGTTTAGATTGTATGGAAGGATTTGTAAAAAAACCAATACGTTTATCAGGTGTAGATGTATACGAATGCATACAACAAACAGCATGTCCAGAGACCTCCACATACTATCTTAGCCCTACAAGCAATATTGGAGGAGTTACTAATGTGAATAATTGTTATTGTCCTACTAATCAATATTGGAATGGAGCTACTTGTTCTAGTTGTCCTGTTAATTCCACATACTACTCTAATCCTCCTAACAACATAGGAGGAGCTGCTATTGCAAATAATTGTTATTGCCCTACTAATCAATATTGGAACGGGACTACTTGTTCTAGTTGTCCTGATAATTCTACTTACTACGCTAACCCCCCAAGCAATATCGGAGGAGTTACTAATGTGAATAATTGTTATTGTCCTACTAATCAATATTGGAATGGAAATAGTTGTTCAAGTTGTCCTGATGGATGTATTGGATGTTCGTCTAGTTCTGTTTGTTTAGGTTGTAAAGCTGGATATTACAGCTCTAAAAGTTTTAATTTTTTCAATTATACATATTCTAATACATGTAATATTTGTCCTTCAAATGCTACTTGCGCTAATTCTAGCATACAATGTAATGTTGGTTATTATCTAAATAACGAACAATGCTTACCATGCAAAGTTGGATGCAAAGAATGTATTACTTCTGAAATTTGCAGCAGTTGTATAAATGGATACTTTTTAGATGTTCGTTATAGTTATTATTCGTATGATTTAAGTTTAATTGAAGTAAAAGATATTTGTTCCGAATGTTCTATTGGGTGTACTGCATGCTCTTCTAGAAACAGTTGCTCAGCTTGTAGCTCTGAATATTATTTAGATGGAGCAGTATGTCATCTACCATGTTTGGGTGGCTCACATTATTCGGCCATCAATTTAACTAACCGCGCTAATCCTATAGCACATTGCTACTGCGAAACCGATCAATACTGGAATGGCAACAGCTGTTCTATCTGCCCTGGTGGATCTAAGTATTATTCTACTCCTCCTGCCAATATCGGAGGAACTGCTGTTGCAAATAATTGTTATTGTCCTGCTAATCAAGTGTTTAAAGACGATACATGCTCTAGTTGTACTGGAAACACTTATTTCGTAAATAATACGTCTGCTTGTGGAATTTGTGATCCCAGCTGTGCTACATGTTCTTCTAGCAGTAGTTGTACTAGCTGTATTTCTGGATATAATTTGAATGGTAGTAGTTGTGTTATTAATTGTCCTTCTAACGCGGTTTGTCAAAATGGTCAAATAACTTGTAATGCTGGATATTTCCTTGATGGTAGTAATTGCTCTTCTTGTCCTAGTGGATGTGCTACATGTTCTTCTGGCAGTAGTTGTACAAGCTGTAATTCTGGTACATTTCTGTCTAACTCTGAATGTACGGCATGTAATTCAATTTGCCTTACTTGCTCTGATAATGCTAGAAATTGTACTTCTTGTCCTGCAGGGGCAACCTTAATAAAACATTTGGGAATAGATGTTAAAGCTAGTTGTTTAAACTCCCCAGTAGATATATCGTGCGGTGGTAATTCAACTTGTAACTTATGTGCAAAAGGATTATCTTTGCTAGCACATAATAACACATGTGTAGATTCGTGTCCTTCTGATACTACTACTTTTAATAATTTTTTGATTTATTCTCGCACTTATGGTATGTGGTTTAATAAGTCTGATTTTATTTGTCTAAAAAATTGTCCTTCAGGTCAAATTACAGCCATCTATTCTTTGAGTGTAGTTAATGATAATTCTAATTTACATTTATACTCTAGTTGTATTGCTTCTTGTCCATATCCACTTACAGAGGGGCTATGTCTTACGTACTTGTGGGAGCGTTTTTGAATGTCAAAATAATTATTACTATATTTAGAGAACGGTTTACTTCAAAAGTTTTATGAATTTTCCTGTTCAAAAAAATATCATTAATGTCATTGCCGAATTATTAGAAATTATTCAAAATCCAGAGTTAATAGATTAAAGAATAACTACCTAGTGATTTATGATCTTATTTCCGTATATGGATCATCAAGGGGTATAGTTGTGTTTTTGATTGTACTGATAATGCTGTTTGTCAAAATATTATAATAACTTGTAATCCAGAATATTACTTAATTGGTTCAGCATATTACTACGTAGGTGTTAGTGGTGCTGGTCTCACTGGATGTGCTACATGTTATTCTAGCTTGTATTGTACAAGTTGTAGATCAGGATATAACATTAGCTTTGGTAATAATTACTGTATTCCAGAGTAATGAATATTCTTGTCGAAAGGAACATTAATTTAATAATTTAGATTCAAAATGTTCTAAAATCCCATCTAATTCTTCTAAACTATTATATTCAATAATTAATTTACCTTTACCGCTACCGTTCTTATTTAAAGCCTCTATGGTAGTTTTAGCTCCTAGCATTTCGCTTAATTTGCGTTGCAAGCTACTTAAATCTGGATCTAAATATTTCTTATTATATGGTTTATTTTTATTTGATTGGTTTTTTTGATGATTATTAATTTCTCGATTAAAATCAAAATTATTTTTAGTTTGTAATTTTTTTAATAATTCTTCAGTTGCTCTTACGGACAAATTGTTATCAACAATATTATTAGCAACTTTTAATTGCATTTCGTAAGGAGCTCCCAATAATACTTTAGCATGTCCTAAATCTAATTGATTGTTTTCTAACATTTGTTTAATTTCGTGTGGCAATTGTAATATTCTTAATAAATTAGTAATAACTGTTCTAGATTTACCAACAGCTGTTGCAATTTCATTGTGAGTTAAAGAAAATTCTTTAATTAATCTATCTAATGCGATCGCTTCTTCTAGCGGATTTAAATTTTCTCTTTGAATGTTTTCAATTAAAGCAATTGTTAAAGCATCTTGATCATTAACATTTTTAATAATCACTGGGACTTCAGTTAAACCGGCAAGGGTTGCTGCTCTAAAACGTCGCTCTCCTGCAATGATTTCATAATTATCTTTGTCTAATTTTCTAACAATTAAAGGTTGCAAAATCCCTTGGTTTTTTATGGATCCTACTAATTCGGATAATTCTTCAGGTTGAAAATTTTTTCTTGGCTGAAAGCGACCGGCGGTTAATTGTTGAATATTTAAATCAGTAATTAGATTTATATCATTATTTTTATCCATGTTATTATTTAGATTATTAGTTGTTCCTGCTAATAAAGCATCTAGACCTCTATTTAAGCCTTTTTTCTTTATGTTCATGCTGGTTCCTTTTGTTTGCCCAAAATAGTTTTATGTTCTCTAATAGTTTTTTGATTTATTGTTTGAGCATTATTTTTTAATAATTCTTTAGCTAGTTTTACGTAAGCTTTAGCCCCTTTAGAATTTGGTTCGTAAGATAAAATTGGCATTCCATGACTAGGACATTCTGCCAATCTAATATTCCGAGGAATTACAGTCCCATATATTAATTTCCCAAAATATTCTATTAATTGTAAGGATACGTCTTTACATAATTTATTTCTAGGATCATACATGGTTCTAATAATTCCTTCAATAACTAAAGATTTATTGATGGTTCTGATCCCTTCAATTGTATTGATTAAAGCAGAAAGTCCTTCTAAAGCATAATATTCACATTGCATAGGAATTAATATGGAATTTGCAGCAATTAAAGCATTTATAGTTAAAATATTTAAAGAAGGTGGACAATCAATAAATATAAAATCATAATTGTGTTTAACCATGCTTAAAGCCGAGGCTAATTTATATTGTTGATTGTTTAATTTAGTTAGATTAACCTCTGCTTCGGTAACTTCAATATTACTCGGTAGAACATCAAACCAGATATTAGGGCTGATTGCTTTAGTTATAGATATTTTTTCTTGCAACACATCTCCCACAGTAAATGCCACTTCTGATTTATTTAAACCACTACCCATAGTAGCATTGCCTTGAGGATCTAAATCTACAAGTAATACTTTTCGTTGTAAATTTGTGATAATTGCTGCTAAATTAACACAACAAGTAGTTTTACCTACTCCACCTTTTTGGTTTGCAAAAGCAATAATTTTGGCGTTCATATTAATATTTCTCCTTGTTTCCATAAAGCTAAAAATTCTAATTTAACCTCTGGAAAAAAACGTTTTGCTACTTGTAAAAAAAAACCGTTATCTTCAGTGCAATAAAAATTACTAGTATTTGGTTGATTGTTTTGTATATTATTTAGAGCATCATGTTGTTTAAAAAATTTTTTTATTTCATTTGCTGTCAAAATAGACGGATCTATAATGGTTATATTTTTCTGTAATTTTGCATAGTAATTTTCGATATTTTTTTTAATCAAAGGATAATGAGTACAAGCTAATATAAGTATTGAATTGTTTTCTAAATTTAATATAGATAAATATTGATCAATAATTAAATCTATGGCCTTATTTTCTAACCAATCTTCCTCGATTAAAGGCACTAGTAATGGGGTTGCTAATGCTTTAATTGGGATCTCTTGATTAATAGATAATTGTGTTTGTAATTTTTCTATTCTAGATTGATAAATTTTACTATTAATCGTTTGTTTAGTACCAATGATCCCGATATTTTGAAAATTACTAAAATTTATTTGTGATAAAAATGAAATTGTAGGCTCTACTACATCAAATAATTTAATTTGTTTAAATTGTTTTTTTATCTCAGGAAAAGCAATACAACTAGCGGTATTACAAGCAATTACAATAATTTTGCAATTATTATCAATTAAAAACTTAGCTAGTTTATTAGAGTAAGCAGTTATTTGAGATTTAGATTTATCTCCCCAAGGACAGTGAGCAGTGTCACCAATATAAAGTAATTTTTGATGAGGCAAATAGTTTTTAATTGCATTAGCAACAGTTAAACCTCCTATACCGCTATCAAAGATCCCAATAGTTATAGGATCTGTGGTGGTTGAACAATGATCTGTGCTGGTTGAACAATGATCTGTGCTGGTTGAACAATGATCTGTGGTGGTTGAACAATCTTTGTGTTTTTTAGTTAAAAAACTTTCTTTTTTTAATGTCATGCATAATATATTACTATTAAATTTTAGATTTTAAAAAAAATTTAGTTTAAAACTTTAAATTTAATTTTATAGTTAAATAAATAAATAAATTAAAATTCTTGAGTTTGGGTAATATTTTATATAGGATAGATAAACTAAATTATTATTAAATTAAGATAAATTTTTTAAATCGGAAGTTTTTTATGAAACCTAATATTCATCCATCTCAAAAACAAGTATTAGCTCAATGTGTTTGTAATAATGAGTTTTATTTTTATTCATCAATAGAAGCTGAAATTATTCATGTAGAAGTATGTCATAAGTGTCATCCATGTGCTACTGGTAAACAGCAAGTTGTTACAGTTGCCGGAAGAGTAGAAAACTTTAATAATCGTTTTAATAATTTTAGAGATAAAAATTTAAAAGGAACAGCAGTAGTTACTACAGCTAATAAGCCTTCTAAATCTACTACTAAAATTACTAAAAAATTGCGTAAAGATAACTCTTAAGGAAGATAAGAAAAGGATAATTTTATGAATGATGCTTCAAATTGTGCAGTTGCCGACTATAAGGTTGATTTAAATCAAGAAGCCATAAAATATCATGAAGCTTATCCTGCAGGTAAGATAGGAGTTAGCTTAAATAAGCCTACTAATTCGCAAAAAGATATATCTTTAGCATATTCACCAGGGGTTGCGGCTCCAGTAATTGCGATTGCTAAAAATCCAGAAGATGCATACAAGTATACGAATAAGGGAAATTTAGTCGCAGTTATTAGTAATGGTACTGCAGTATTAGGTTTAGGTAATGTTGGAGCGTTAGCAGGCAAGCCTGTTATGGAAGGAAAAGCAGTATTATTTAAGCGTTTTGCTAATGTAGACAGTTTTGATGTTAGTATTGATTCTTTAGATCCTAAGGAAATTATAAACATTGTAAGTAAAATTGCATTAAATTTTGGTGGAATTAATTTAGAAGATATTCGCGCGCCTGAATGTTTTTTAATAGAGAAAGAATTAATTGAAAAATTAGATATTCCCGTATTTCATGATGATCAGCATGGGACTGCAATTGTCGTTGCAGCAGGTTTATTAAATGCTTTAGAACTCAAAAATAAACGTTTAGATCAAATTAAATTAACTTGTGTTGGAGCAGGGGCTGCTGGCATTGCAACTATGAGGTTATTGGTAGAGTTGGGTTTAAAAAAATCCAATATTTGTTTAGTAGATTCTATTGGAGTAATTAATAAAAATCGTCAAGATTTAAATATATATAAGCAAGAATTTGTGATTGATACTGATAAGTCTACATTATTAGACGCTTTAGTTGGAGCAGATGTATTTATAGGGTTATCATCCGCAAATTTGTTAACTTCTGAAATGCTAAAAACTATGAATTCTGATCCAATAGTTTTTGCTATGGCAAATCCTGATCCAGAAATTCACCCTAAATTAGCTTTAGCTACCAGAAAAGATGTAATTATTGCAACTGGTCGTTCAGATTTGCCGAATCAAGTAAATAATACCTTATGCTTTCCATATATTTTTAGAGCTGCTTTAGATATAAGAGCTAGAAAAATTAATATGGAAATGAAAATTGCTGCAGTTAATGCAATTAGAAATTTAGCTAAACAACCAGTAATCAAGGAAGTATTAATCGCTTATCAGTTGGAACATTTAGAATTTGGGGAAAATTATATTATTCCAAAGCCTTTAGATCCTAGGTTATTAGAGGTAGTGCCTTCGGCTATTGCTAAGGCTGCGATTGCTACTAAAGTAGCTAAATTACATTACCCCAATCATTATCCTGCTGAATAATATTGTTTAGCGTTCGTAGCTCAGCTGGATAGAGCGTTGGCCTCCGGAGCCAAAGGTCAGAGGTTCAAATCCTCTCGAGCGCGAAAAATTTTAATTAAAAAATTTATAGTTTTATGATTTTTTTATGCAAGATAAGCAAATAGAGCAAATATCTATAGCAGTAGATTTATTAAAGCAAGGTAAAATTATTGCTTTTCCTACAGATACGGTATATGGGATCGGTGGAGATCCTTTAAATGAACAAGCAATTTTATCAATTTTTAAATTAAAAAGTAGAGCAATGAATCAACCTCTGCCGGTGTTATTACCAGATCTGGAGCAGATTTATCCTTGGATAGATCTTGATTATTTAAATAAACATCATTTAACGTCCAAATTATTTAATTTATTAGCAAATTTTTGGCCTGGAGCATTAACTGTAGTATTAAAAAAATCTAAACATGTTTCTGAGCTTTTAACTGCCAATCAAGATACGATTGCTCTTAGAGTGCCTAATCATCCAATTACGTTAGCATTATTAAAAGCATTTAATTCAGGAATAATTGGAACTTCCGCTAATAAATCTGGAGATTTTAGTGCCATTGATTCTAAGCAAGTACAGATCTCATTTGGAGATAAATTATTTGTTGTAGATGGAGGCATTTGTAAGCTCGGCAAAGAATCTACGATTATTTCATTTGTAGATCCTAAAATTAATATTTTAAGACAAGGCGCGATTGATTTTAAAAAATTAGAATATTATATTTAAAAATTAAAATTTATAAAATTAT
>CAIKKE010000024.1 GCA_903827925.1 uncultured Francisellaceae bacterium | reverse complement strand
TTAGTAAAACTTTAATTTTTATTAATTAAATTTAAATTAAGGGAAAATTTATGTAAGAATAAAACTATATCAAATTTTCAGATCAAAATCATTGTAAATTCCAATTAAAATTAAAATCCGTAAAATCCAATTGGACTTTTTGGCGGCAAATGTCTAGAACCCCATTATGAAATTTTATAGCTTATTAAAAATTATATATGGCAGTAATAAATAAAAAATTTTGTTGTTAATGCGTATTGTTACGTATTTTTTATTTATATAAAAATATTAAAATTAAAATTGAAAATAATAAACAAGAAGATTGACTATAAAAAAATAAATAATCTAACAAAACTACTGTAATACGTTGGGGTGAAGAAAATATTGAACGCAATTATTGACAATAGTTTAATAATTCAAAAAAAAAAACAAATATTGATCGAGATAAATTAATGTCAAATTTATTATTTAACCTGGAAGAACTTATAGAATATCCATTAAAATAAATATCTATCTTGATAAAAAATAGCTTTTGTATAACAAAAAAATAACGATAATTTTTTACATGAATAAATAAGATTATTTATGATGAAAAGATTTCATATAATAAAGAATAAAAAACCGCAGTAGTAAAATTGTTTCAATTACCACTAACTGAATATTTGTTAGAAGCAGATGAATTTGACATAGAGAGTGATATTACTGTTGAATTAAAAAATTAACATTCAGCGAAGGTGCAACAGTGCCGTTTACAAAAACAATTTTGCATAAAGGTAACATAGAACCATCATCTAGCGCTGCGATGGAGCTTGATAATGATGTTCATAAAGTAGTAGGGATAAACGAATTATTTGGACAATGGAAAAAAGCAAGCGAACATCTTATTTCTAGTTTTCTAGATGATTTAAAAAAAATAATTATCCAACCTAAGAAACCTTCAATAATTATTAGTTATACTAAACAAGATAAACAAGATAAACGAACTATAACGGCAATAAATCAATTAAAAAAATATTTTAATCAATTAAAATTCTTAATTGAAGAACAAGAATATAAAGACACAGCTTGCTTGGAAGAAATTTTAAATTCAGGAAATTATTCACACGCCATTATATTAGTTACTCCTAAATATAAAGAGTTAGCAGCTGCTAGCCAACAACAAGAAGAGAAAATAAAGAAAGTATTAGATGAATTTGGTCGGCGAAAAGATGCGTTAGCAAGGCTCCATGTGTTACTATGTGAAGGTAGTTTTAATGATGTCGCATTAAAAATTATTGACGGTAAATATTTAATAAGGGATTATATAAAAGTTTTTAATAAGCAAATAAGAGAGTATGAGCTATGTTTAGCTTCAGAGTTGCCTAAAGATGGCATACCTTTAATAGGAAAAATATACTTAGATATAAAAGAAAATAAGCTTAATTATACTGTGTTAAGTCCTAGAGGAGAATTAATTTCAGCATTTTTAAATATATCAATATCGCAATCTATAACTAAAGAATTTTTAAACAGTAAAAAAGAAAAAATTTTAAAGCATACTGCCAAGCGTGGTCATACCGAAAGATCTATAACTTCCGATTTTCAAGAGCAGTCTTCATTATTAAATTTTATTGACCACATGTTTAATCCATGTGCTTATGCTTATGGGATAGGTATATTGCCATCTATGCTAAATTTAAGTGGTAAAGAATATGATGAGCAATATAAACAATATAAAAATTTATTTTATGATTTTTATAGAGAACAGCAAAAATTAAACTTAGAATATCGCTTTAAAAAAATATTGTTAGAGTCTTATAAGAAAAATGAAAAACCATTAAGCTACTTAATAAAAACATCAACGGTCAATCAGCAAAAACTACAACAACAAATTAATGAGATTATTGATAATCTATTAAAAAGTACTAATTTAAAAACTAATTTAATTTTATGTCAAGGAACTTTAGATGAAACTTTAGTTAATTGGATATTAGAGCGACAATTAATGCTAAGGAAAAATGCTTACGTGATCAGTATTGACTGCGGTAGAAGGTATAAAATTAAAGATCAAGAATATCCGGGTTGTGGAGTGCTAGATTTTTTACAAGAAAAACTTTGTTTAAAACAACATGAAATAGAAGAATTCACCAAGCAAACAGAAGAACCAGTAATAATTTTATTTAAAAACTATGATCGATTAGGGATTTATGAGAATTTATACTTAAAAAACAAACTGGCTAATTGGCCCAATTTAAAAATGTTAGTTACCTGTGAAGGTATATTTTTTCAACATAGAAGTTATGAAAGTTGTTTTTTGCCAGATCCCGGGATAATAGATTTAAGCTCAATAAAATGTGATAAAATTAGTAGTATATTTATGCAAGACAGCAATTATGCATTCAAGGAAACAACTGACATTTTGCGACCTGAAGGTCTAAGACGTAGTAGTATCGTAGAAATAGCGGGCACACATAACAAAAATGATATTACTAAAGTTAAACTAATAGCTACACAAACAGAATTAACTAATTTTTTAAAGATAATTAATAAAACTTTTACTGAAAACCAAACATTACACCCAAAAATAGAAAACAATCCTCAAGTTTTTATTAGTTATGCCTGGGAGCCAGTGGGTGCAAGCAGAACAAGGCAACAAAACCACCTTAAACAACTAGCTAAAGATTTATATACCTTAGGTTTTATTGCTTGGCTAGATCTAGAAAGAATGATAGGAAATATTGACCAACAAATGGAAGGCAATATAGAAAGTAGTAGATATGTGTTAATAATTGGCACTCCTTTATATACCCAACGAGCCGGATTAGAAACTAATGTACAGAAAGAATTTTTAGCAATTATAAAGAAAAAAGAAATTCAAAAAGACCAAATTACTATTTTCCCTGTTAGATTTTTATCTAAAGGATTAACTGCAGATGAACATCAAGAATACGAATCATTTCCATTCCAGCTTACAAGTAACGATGATTATGATAATTTATTAGATTTTCGTGATATTGACAATGGAGAAGAATATGTAAAACAATTAATCTCACCATATAACCCAATAGGACTTATACCAAGATTATTACGCTTAAACAAATCTGATAACATAGCAAAATTTTCAGTACACACCAAATATGATAATGCATCTAAATTTTCAGAATATACAAAATATTATAATGCATTTATAAATCAACTTAAATTATTACCGGCAAGCCATCTATTAGCAGATAAAGGTCAAGAGGATGCGCAAGCATACGATATAGATAGACGTCTCGAAATTTATATTGAGCCTTATGGAGTGAAAATCAATCCAACTCAAACAACTGAAATAATCCCTAAATTTAACCTAAAAAAAAGTTTAAGCGATTTTCTAGAACATCCAAACTTAAAAACATATGCAGCTTTAGGAGACGCAGGTAGTGGTAAGACTTTATTTACCCTTTGGGCTTTTAAGCAATACATGCTACAGCCATGGCATAATTATCGTAATAAAGAATTGAAAATTTATTTATGTAACAAGGCACCAAAATTATTAAAAATGGAACCAAATACGGTTTATCTACATTTAGAAGAAGACCAAATCCAATATATTTGCTTAGTAAAAAATTACAAACACGAAGATGATCCTGTAAATAAAAAAGAAGCTCAAGTAATTGCAGTTACTGAAACAACCGTACCGATTTATAACAAAATTAAAGAAAAAATTATACAATTAAAGCAATTTTCTTCTGCTACTGAACTAAAATTTTCACCAAATATCCATGATAAAAACGAATTTTTCAGCATGATTAAACCAAAATGGCTACCAATTTACGTCCCGCTTAAAAATTATGCTTATCTTGGCGAAAATCAAACACCACAGCAATATATCGAAGATGCTCTATTAACCGACTACCACATTAGTCTTGAAGACTTGCTAGAGCTCAAAAAAGGACTAAATCACCAGCAAAATATTCTCTTTATTTTAGATGGCTATGATGAACTAGGTAAAGGCAATAACCCAAACTTTAGTCAAGCGCTACTAAATAGTTACGAAGATATATTGCTTTGTCCGCAAAAACCAACTGAATCAGCCATTCAAGAGGAATTTTTATACATATACCTAAAACAAGAAAAACCTTATTTATTATTAAAAAAAGTAGAACAAGCCGGTAAAACAACAACTATTGATAAACAGATATCGGGAGAACTGCTAATTGAGCAACTAAAACTTCATCTTGTTGATATAAAATCTACAACACCGCTTTTAAATGCAACCATTATAGAAGCCTTGTTTAGATACACGGTTGAACGTCATCAAAAAGACCTCCAAGCACATGGTTTAAGATGGAAATACGCTAAAATCTTTGTAACTGGCCGGCCAGAACATTTTGATAATGAACAACAATATCAAGCAGCTTTTGCTTTATTGGATAAACAAAATCCAATTAGTTTTGAAGTTAATTACATGGCAATATTTACTCCAGAAGAAATAAAAAAATACATCATTGAGTACAAACAAGCCGACCATAAATGCGAACAAGAATTAACTAAACTAGAAAAATCACATTCTAAAACTACATTTCAGATTTTAGAAAGTTTTGGTAATTTAAAAGAATTATTAACTAACCCGTTTCTATTAAATATAACCCTTCAAGTATTACCTATATTAACAAAGAAAACAGACATTAACATAACTCGCGCCAGCATATACGAAGCTTTTATAGAATATTGGTATACCAAAGAGATAGCCCGTAAAGAAAAAGCACTATCAGTAAGCTCAAAAACAGATTATTATAGATTTGCTGAATCACTAGCAATGCAAATGTTCATCAATAATACCATCAGTATCAGAAAAAAATTTTCAGAACTATGGACATTTTTTAATACTGTAGATAAATTGTTTGCGCGAGAAACTTGTCCTCTCCGTCGCTTTGGTAACGAATATTCCTTCATCCATAAATCGGTATATGAATATTTCTTAGCAAGACATTTAATAACAACACCATGGGAAGATATTATCCAGGGTTTAAACAACCCAGAACTAGGCTACAATGCCTCAATTGCCCGCTTACT
>CAIKKE010000023.1 GCA_903827925.1 uncultured Francisellaceae bacterium | reverse complement strand
GGGTGCGACTAAAAGTGTCACTTTTGTAAATTAGATCTAGTCAAAAATTATGGGAAATGTTACAAATAGATATTAACTCAATTTTAGCAGCCATAATATGAGGAGATTTGAGATGAATGAAGAATATATTTCTTTTGTAAAAGATTTATCTGAGCATCCAAAAATGTTTGAGCAAGTAAAAAGAATGCTAGCTATGGTTAAAAATTCTGACGAAAAAATAATGTCAGCACATGAAGTTGAGCAACAAGTAATAGATGATGTTAGAACTTTAGGTAAAGAAACTATCCAAAGCTGGGCAAATGAACAAAATAAAAAAGCTGGTACAAATTATAAAAATAAAGTAAAAGAAGTTCACCTTAATGGAAAAAAAAACTTCATTGGCACACCACCTTCGGAACAGTAGAGGTAGAAGAGTTAATGTTTTTTGATAAAACTAGAAAGCAAAGATTTAGACCATTTTCTGTTTTGGCAGGTATAGGCTGTCGAGAATATTCTATACCATTACAAAAAGTAATAACCGATTTTGGTGCAGATGTTCCTTTTAATAAAATTAACAGTAAATTAAAAGAACACTATGGTATTGAAGTTCCAACAGATTCAGCTAGAAAAATTACCGAGCATCATGGGCATGAAATAAAAGCAATGGAAAAAGATTTTATAAAAACTACTGAAGCTAAGGCTATAATAATTGGAGAAATTGATGGTAGCATGGTTCCCATAGTTTCGTATGATGAAAAACCATTAGATATAAAGGAAAAATTTGATAAGCGTAAGCATAAAACAACATATTATAGAGAAATGCGACTTAGTTTGGCGCATGAAAAAGGTAGCGCAACACCAGTATTTGCAGGAGTAATTGGTTCTACGGAAGAAGCTGGGCAAAAATTATATCAATGTGTTAAACGTGTAGGTTATGATAAAAATACTAAAGTACATTGTATTGGAGATGGTGCAGCATGGATAGCTGAACAAATAAATGATCAATTTGGAGCAAATGGAACATATTTAATAGATCTTTATCATATGTGTGAATATTTATCGGCAGCAGCTCCTTCATGCGCTAAAGGCAATGAGAAGAACTGGATAAATGAACAAAAAGAATTATTAAAACAAAATCAATCACAAACAATTTTAACGAATTTAAAATTATACTTAGAGTCAGATACTATAGAAGATAAAGAAGCTCCAGTTAGAGCTTGCTATAGATATATTAATAATCGTCCAAATTATTTAGATTATAAGGGAGCTATAGAAAATGGTCTGCCAGTTGGCTCTGGAGAAATAGAAAGTGCCCATCGTTATATTTCTCAAAATAGGCTAAAGATAGCTGGTTCTTGGTGGAAAGAAGATAACTGTTCTGATATGTTAGCCTTAAGAATTTGTAGAGTAAATAATGGAGATTGGGATGCTTATTGGAAAAAAGTATCGTGATGTGGGAAGTTACACTTTTAGTCGCACCCGTTTTAATGAATGTATAAATACATTAAATGGAACACATCCAGATTGTAGTATTGCTATAGTAAATCCAGAGACTGTGAATGCAAAATTTTTAAGCATTGTAAAAGAAAAAATATTTTTTCATTTAGCTAAGTTGTATTTATTGCAAAATAAAGATTTAAATTTTATGCACAATAATACTGAACATCTAACAGAAGAAATGCTTGAAATGAGAGAAGTTAAAGAAATGGTTAACAAGGAATTAAGAGAACATTTTAAAGACCATATTGGAATTGATAATATAAAAAAAGCAATAAAAGATGCTATGGAATCAATAGAATTTATTGAAGCAGATACATTTAATCCAGAAGAAATCAAACTCGAAAACTTTATTAAAATTTTGCAAACAATTAATGATCCTCAACAAAGATATAACTTAATTATAAATAACAATAACATTAAAAATTTATTTTTAAAATTTATTAAAAATGAAGAAAATTTAAAGTTTTTTTGTGAAAAATTATTTTCGGATTGCGATTTCAAATTAGATCCAAGAGATATTGCTAATTTAAAAAAATTATTGTCAATAACACTGCCTAATGTAACATCAGATGAACCTATAACTAGACAAACAAATAATATACTCCAAGAACAAGATGATGATGATGATTTGCTAGCTCAACTTTATCAAATGATGACGCAGAATACTGCTGGAACTAATAATGCCCGTAGACCAACAACTACCAGAAGATATGTTCACAGAACTACTACAACTGCTACAACTCCTGAAACAAGGCCACCAGTCAACAATAGACAACCACTCTATTCTATCCTAAATAGACAAGATGCGCGTACAGTAACAACAGGACAAGAGCAGCAGCAGTATCCAACTAGAGTAACATTAGATCCTAATCTTGTACCACAAACTTTGGTTAGAAGAAGACGTCTCGCCACCAACACAACAAATAGAACTTCGGAAAATACAGATCAGACACAACAACCACTTAGAAGAATAGGAAGAGGATAATATTAAATTATTAATATAAATTGTTTTTAAAATCTTAGTTTTATCAAAAAAACAATTTATATTACTAAATAAAAATCATTAAAAATATATTAAAATATATCGTATTTTGTCATAGTATGAACTACTATTTATAATAATATCAATACTGCAAAAAATATTATAATCTAAAGTAAATAATAAATATTGTAGTAAATATTAGGTATATAATAATGATTAGGAGAAATTAATATTTTTAGTATATTAACTCATTTTGGATTAGGCTTAGGCCTATTATTTTTTTCTGCCAATAGATTTATATTTGGTGCAAGTAATTTAGTAAGATACAGTAAAATATCCCCTTTGTTTATCGGCTTAAGCATAATTTCCATCGGAAATTCCATGCCAGAACTATGCATTACAATCATTTCTGGAATTAAACAAGTACCTGAATTAGCTGTTGGAACATTAGTTGGCTCTAATATTGCGCATGTTAGCTTAGTTTTAGGAATAGCAGCAATTATAAAGCCTTTCAAGATCAATGCTGGTTTGCAAAAATCAGATATATTTATATTTTTTAGCACTGCTTTAATCGCAACTTTATTATTATTAAATAACGAATTAACTCCTTTAAAAGGCATTATATTATTAGCAACATTTATACTAGCATTTACTTGGATCATAATTAAAGAAATTAAAAATATTAAAAACAAAAACTTTGTAGCTAATATTTATATAGAATTACCAGTAAATAAAATAAATCGTAATTTTAGTAATATTTTAATTTCGATTTTATGGTTAATATTTGGAATTATTACCTTGCATATTAGCTCATATTTCGTTATTGAAAGTTCTCAACAAATAGCTAAAATTTTAGGGCTAACTAATTTATCAGTAGGATTACTATTGTTAGGAATAAGTACTAATTTGCCAGAATTAGCAATTATGATAGCTAGCATTTATAATAATGAAAGAGATTTAGCTTTAGGTGGGGTTTTAGGCGCAAATATATTTGGGATCACCTTTGCATTAGGGTTGTCTGGAATTTTATTCCCAGTAAAATTACCACATATTTTTAGATTAAGAGATCTCTCTAGCATGATGTTGATAACCACTCTATTTTCTTTATTTCTTTTAAGTCCTAAAAAATTAATATCTAGATTTCAAGGTGCGATTTTAATTGCTTTATATTTAATATATATTATAAGTACATTTATATATCCAAACTAATTAATTATTAATTCAAATTAATTAACAAATTACAAAAATATTATATTAAAATTATGAATTATTTTAATTACAAAAATATTAATCTTGAAAATTTACGAAAAAATTTTCCAATTTTAAATACTAAAATCAGCAATAAATATCCTTTGATTTATTTAGATAACGCAGCAACTTCTCAAAAACCATTAGAAGTAATTAATGCTGTTAATAATTTTTATACCAATTGCAATGCAAATACTAATCGTGGTCCACATTATTTAAGTGATTTAGCAACGTTTGAATTTGAAGCTGCTAGAGAAAAAGTTAAAAAATTTATTAATGCTAAAAGTAATATGGAATGTATTTTTACTAAAGGTACTACTGAAGCAATTAATTTAATTGCTAATAGCTTCGGAGGAAAATTTTTCCAAGAAGGAGATGAAGTATTATTATCTCAAATGGAACATCATGCCAATATTGTACCTTGGCAATTATTAAAACTACATAAAAATATTAAGTTAAACATAATTCCAATGTTAAATTCTGGAGAATTAGATTTAACTCAAATAGAAAAATTATTAACTCCAAAAACTAAATTAGTTAGCATTATACACGTCTCTAATACTTTAGGAACTATTAACCCAATTAAAAAAATTATTGATCTAGCACATAAGCACCATATTCCGGTTCTTATAGACGGCGCTCAAGCAATTAATCACCTCCCAATAGATGTAGAAGCATTAGATTGTGATTTTTATGTGTTTTCCGGACATAAAATGTTTGGTCCAACTGGAATTGGAGTGTTATATGGAAAAAAATCTTATTTAGATCTTATGCCGCCTTACCAAGGTGGAGGACAAATGATTTTAAAAGTAAGTTTTAAAGAAACTATATTTAATGATCTACCATATAAATTTGAAGCAGGCACCCAACCGATAGCATCCGCAGTAGGACTAGGCGCTGCAATTGATTATTTAAATCAATTGAATTTAAACGATTTATGGCAACATGAAAAAAATTTATTAGCTTATGCAAAAAACAAATTAAAAAAAATTAATGGCATTAAAATTATAGGTGATCCTAAAGAACAAATTAGTATTATTTCTTTTGTTATGGAAAATATTCATCCTCATGATGTTGGTACTATTTTAAATAATTATGGAATTGCAATTAGAACTGGACATTTATGTACTATGCCGATTATGGATTTTTATGAAATTTCTGCAGTTAATCGAGTATCTTTTAGTTTTTATAATACTTTTGAAGAAATTGATCAATTATATTTAGGTTTATTGGAAGTCAAAAAAATATTTAAGCAAAAATAATTAGATTAAATGTTTAAATAATTTCGCATAATTTATATTAACAACTTCTGCAAATTTTTGAACATCAAGATTTTTAATTGCAGCTATTTTACAACCAATATAATAAACATAAGATGGCTGATTTTGTTTCCCTCTAAATGGTACCGGAGCTAAATACGGACTATCTGTTTCAATTAAAATTCGATCTATCGGGGTTTTTTTAACTACTTCTAATATATGATCTATATTATTTTTAAAAGTGATTATTCCTGAAAAAGAAATAAATAGCCCAAGATCTAAAGCTTGTTTAGCTAAATCCCAATTTTCAGTAAAACAATGCATAACTCCAGTTAATTCTTTGGATTTTAGTTCTCCCCTTAAAATATCTATAGTATCTTTAGGCGCCATCCTAGTATGAATAATTAAAGGTTTTTGTAAAGTTTGAGCCACATGGATCTGCTGAATAAACGCACTTCTTTGATTTTTTTTATGCTGCAAAGCATGATTTTGATTAGGATCTAAACGATAATAATCAAGTCCAGTTTCACCTATTGCTAATACGTGAGGATTATTAGCTAAAATTAATAATTTTTCGAATAACTCATAATCATTAACAACCTCATTGGCATATTCTGGATGTAATCCTGCAGAAATTTTAACTTGTTTAAAATTTTCAGCAATTTCTAATAAAGCCCTATGATCATTTAAGTGGGTTGCAACTGATAACATATAATTAACTTTATTATTAATGGCATTAGCAATAACTTCAGATAAGTTAAGTCCTAACTTAGGTAAGTCTAGCAAATGCAAATGACAATGAGAATCAATCCACATATAATTACATAGTATTAGTTGGTTCTTTATTAGATGAATATTTATCTAACATATTAGTTATTTTATTATATAATTTATCGGCATTCTCTCCAACAAATTGTACTCCAATTCCAGGAGTTCTATTATGGACATTATTGGGGGTGATCCAAATAACCTTACCATTAACTGAATATTTAATATTTTCATCCATCAAAGAAATCATTAAAGGCAAAACATCTCCCATATTAAACGATTTTTTAGTTGGAATAAACAACCCTCCTTGAGATATAAATGGCATAAATGCAGTGTATAAAACTTTAAGATCTTTAATAGATAATGATAAGATCTTAGGCGTATTAGATACTCCTTCTTGATTATCTCCCCCAGTAGCGTTATTACTTAGATTTTTTTCAGCTTCTTGTGGTGGTACGGTTGACATAAATATTTTCTCCAGTAAATTTAGTCATAATAAAATTATATAGAAACAACTGCCAATTAATTGGATCTCCTAAAATAATCGATTTATTTACATAGTTTAAACTATCTAAAAGTAACCATAACACCTTTGGAGATATTTTTTCACTTAAATCTAATAATAATTGCTCTTTAGGAGATTTAATTAATTTACTAATTATGAACCATAAACAATATACTAATTTAGCTTTATCAAATGTTTGCCATTTGGTCACTAATTGATAGGGGGTAAAATTTCCATTACTCCACACTTTATATAAATCTTGTAATAAAATTAATTCAAATTCTTTATCTAAATTATTATTATCTAGATTAAATAAATTAATTTTAATTACTCTGCTTAATATTGTATTAGGCAAAACTTTAGGATTATTAGTAATTAATAAAATTAAAATCTTAAAATTTAAACTAGGTTCTTCTAAATTTTTTAAAAAAGCATTTACTGCTTGCAAATTGATGTTATGAATATGATTAATTAATAATATTTTAGTCTGAGATAAATACACATTACTTAATATAAATTGATTAGCTGATCTTATATGCTCAATTTTAATTTCTTCATCTTTACCTAAATCTATAACACAATAATCTGGATGATTTTCAACCACAAATAGCTTACAAGAAGAACATGAACAATTATTAATGTTTTTACTGTAATTGTTATGATGATTTTTATCTAGATTACCACATAATAGCCATTTAGAAAAATTCTTCGCAAGATCTAATGCTGTTTGTTGATTAGCATTTAATAATATAGCATGCGGCAAACGATTATTATTTGCTAATTTTTGCAATTTAATTAATTCTAACATAAAATTTTTTTTATTAATTTCCAACCTCAGTTCGACAAAAATTAAAAATCCTAGAAAATCATTAAGGAACTATTAAGTTTTTTCTTATGTTTGATTGTTGAACACGAGAAAAACCTATCAGCTTTTTAATTTCGTAGAACTGAGGTTTCAATTAATTTATCTATAATTGATCTTATTTGTTGTTTAATTATATCAACATCTAAAGCTGCATTGATAATATAATATTTATTTGGATTTTGTTTAGCAAGATTTAAATAAACAGTACGGATCCTTTCAAAAAAATCTGCTTGTTCATCTTCGATACGATCTAACTTACCTCGAGCTTTGATCCTATTTAAAGCAAGATCTACTTCTAAATCAAACAATAATACTAAATCAGGATGAAAATTACCTTGTATAAAATGTTGTAAAAATTCAATATATTTAAAATTCAAACCACGACCACCTCCCTGATATGCAAAAGTTGCATCAATAAATCTTTCGCAAACTACATATTTACCTAAATTTAGAGTGGGGATAATTAAATTTTCTAAATGTTGAGAACGAGCTGCAAACAACAATAATAACTCTGCTTGTTTGGTCAAAGATTCATCTATATTTTTATTTAAAATCAATGTACGGATCTGTTCTGCGATCTTAGTACCTCCAGGTTCTCTGGTATGTAAAGTTTTAACTCCTAAAAATTTTAAATATTCTACCAATAAAGCTGCTTGAGTAGTTTTACCTGAACCTTCAATACCTTCGATTGCAATAAACATTATGCTTTACTATTCATATATTTTATATAAAAATTAATTATGATTAACTACTGTTACTGTATTTCTATTACTTCTAATCCTTTGAACTGCTTGATTATGCTCTAATAAAGAATTTGAAAATACATGTCCTCCTGAACCATCTGCAACAAAATATAAATACTCTTCTTTAGAAGGATTTAATGCTGCAAAAATTGCGGCAACACTTGGGGTTGCAATTGGTGTAGGTGGTAAACCTCTATTTAAATATGTATTATATTTAGAAGGTATTTTAAGATCTGCTCTAGTTAATGTACGCTCAAAAATTTTTAATCCATAAATAACTGTTGGATCAGCTTGTAAAGGGATCCCAACATGTAATCTCTTATGATAAACTCCTGATACTCTTTTCATTTCTTGCACTAAAGAAGTCTCTTTTTCTATAATAGATGCCATTATTAATACATCGTAACTAGATTTTAATATTCCTTGCTCTTTATTAGGAGTATTATTCCATAAATCATTCAATCTAGTTTGCATAAGATCGTAAGCTTTTTGCAAAATAACCGTATCTTTAGTCCCTCTAGGAAACAAATAAGTATCTGGCATAAATAATCCATCACATTCAACAATATAATTTATAGAACTATCAATGTTTTTTAATAAATCTCTACATGTATATGAAGTTAAAGTATGTTCAATTGCAGGATGATTTTTAAAATACTCCATAGTTTGTTCATATCTCAATCCTTCTACAATAGTAAACTTATGTAATAATACTTTGCCTGCAGTAAATTGTTTAATTAAACCAATTCCTGTAGCTTTCTGCACAATTAAATATTCACCTATTTTAATTTTTCGATCTAAACCAGTAATTCTAGCGTACAAATTCAATGCGTAATAATCTAATGTAGATAATATATGATCTTGTTTTAAGCGATTTAATACTGATTTAAAATTTTCTTTAGCTGTTATATTAAATATATAACCTGGATTTTTATTTAAATCTAATGGTCTATGTATAATATAATTACCTAAAATAAATCCAAATAAACATAAAAATACTAATCTTAAATATAATTTATATTTAATTCTATATGACTTTATTTTTAAAGATTGATTTTGCATAATTAAATCCTTAACAATTTATACAATTATAAATACTAAGACTTAAACCCGCTTAAATATTAATGTTCCATTAGTACCGCCAAATCCAAAAGAATTAGACATACTTACATTTAAGTTGCTAACATTTCTTGAAAATTTAGGCACATAATCTAAAACACATTCCTTAGAAGGATGATCTAAATTAATTGTTGCAGGAACAACCTGATCACGCAAAGCTAACATTGAAAAAATTGCTTCAACTGATCCAGTTGCTCCTAATAAATGCCCAGTCATAGACTTAGTAGAACTAATTGGAACGTGCCTAGCATGTTCCTTAAATAAATTTTGAATTGCCAAACTTTCTTCTAAATCTCCAACTGGAGTAGAAGTTGCATGCGCATTAATATAACCAATATCCTCTGGCAATAAATTAGCATCTTGTAATGCTAATTTCATTGCTGATAATGCTCCCTTAGCACCTGATGGTGGCTTGGTAATATGATATGCATCTGCACTCATTCCAAAACCACTTAATTCTGCATAAATGTTAGCTCCACGTTTTTTCGCATGTTCATACTCTTCAAGCACAATTACCCCTGCTCCATCCCCTAAAACAAAGCCATCTCGATTTTCATCCCACGGTCTAGAAGCACTAGCTGGATCATCATTTAATGTAGATAATGCTCTCATAGCATTAAAGCCTGCTATACATAACGGAGTAGAAGCTCTTTCAGCGCCTCCGGCTAACATAAGATCTGCATCTCCATACTTAATCATCCTTGCAGATAAACCTATACTATGCGTACCTGAAGCACAAGCAGTAACTACCGATAAATTAGGGCCTTTTAATCCATACATAATAGATAAATTTCCTGAAATCATATTTACCAAAGAAGCAGGAATAAAAAATGGACTAATACGCCTTGGACCATCTGTATTTAAAATATGATTATTAGCTTCAATTAACCCTATACCACCAATTCCAGATCCAATTAATATTCCAAACCTTTCTAAATTAATATTTGCAAAATTGTTTACTAAAAATCCAGCATCACTAATTGCTTGTACCCCTGCTGCAATCCCATATTGAATAAACGGATCACACTTTTTTACTTCTTTACCCGCAATATAATCTTCTGGTTTAAAATTATTAATTAATCCTGCAAATTTAGTTGCATGTTTACTAGTATCAAAATGATCAATTTTTCTTATTCCACTTTTACCTTCTAAAATATTACCCCAAGCAGTGACTATATCATTGCCCAATGGACAAATGATCCCTAACCCTGTCACTACTACCCTTCTCATACCAATTAAACCTCTACTTTTTCTGTAACATAATTAATTGCATCTCTAACTGTTTGGATTTTTTGTGCTTCTTCATCCGGAATTTCAATCCCAAATTGATTTTCTAACTCCATAATTAATTCCACATTTTCCAATGAATCCGCTCCTAAATCTTCGATAAAAGAAGCTTCTGGAACTATCTTAACTTCATCAATACTTAATTTTTCTGCAATTATTTGTTTTACTTTTTTTATTTTTTCTTCAATATTACTCATGATTAAACCCCTCCACAAATTTTCTCTTAAATCTTACTAAAATTAATTCATAAACATTCCACCATTAACGTGAATTGTGTTGCCAGTAATATAACTAGCGTTTTCGCTAGCTAAAAAGACTACAGATTTAGCTACATCATCTACTTCACCTAATCTTCCCATAGGTATTTTAGCTAATAATTGATTTTTTATATTATCTGGTAAAGATTTTGTCATGTCAGTATCAATAAACCCTGGAGCTACTACATTAACAGTAATATTTCTACTTGCTACCTCTTGAGCTAAAGATTTACTAAAACCAATTATTCCAGCTTTTGCTGCAGTATAATTAACTTGTCCAACATTTCCAGAAAAAGCAACTATTGAACTAATATTAATAATCCTTCCCCAACGAGCTTTCAACATAGATTTAATACACGCTTTAGTCAAGCGAAATATTCCATAAAGATTAGTGGTTATAACTTGATCCCACTCTTCTTCAGTCATTCTTAAAAATAAGTTATCTTTATTAATGCCAGCGTTATTAACTAAAATTAATGGCTCACCAGCTAATTGATTAATTTCAGTTAAAGCATTACTAATAGAAATAGGATCATTAGTATTAAGCAATACCCCAAAATTTTTATGATCACCAAAATTCTTTAAATTTTCAGTAATTGATTCAGCTCCAGACTGAGTAGTTGCAGTACCAATAACTCTAGCGCCAGAAATCGCTAGATATTTAGCTATAGCTTTACCAATTCCACGGCTAGCTCCAGTTACTAATGCTACTTTATTACTTAAATCAATTAACATATAATTGCCTTAATTAAATTAAATTAATTTATTTTTACACACTCAACTAACATGGCGCTCCAGCTAATCCCTGCGCCTATCTCTAAAAATATAATTTTTTGTTGATGTTTAAATAACCCTAAATTTATTCCATGATTAAAAGATAGCGGAATAGATGCAGCTCCAGTATTTGCATGTTGATCTATAGTTAAGATCCATTTTTTTATACTAACATTAAGATTATTAGCTATTTTATGTAAAATTTGAATGTTTAATTGCTGTGGCACAAACCAATCAATATCATTAATATTAATTCTATGTTTTTCTAATAACTCTAATATTATTTCAGTTAAATAAAGCCCAGCAATTTCTAAAAAATGATTTTCATGTAACAATATTTGCGCCGTCTTAGCTGAAACATTACTATTAACTAACGACAATAAACTATGTAAACTACCATCTGATTTTAAAATAATATCAAGGATTTTAAAAGAAAAACCATGGGCAGATTCTAATTCTGAAGATACCAGTAACATAGCTCCAGCACCGTCTCCAAATAGCCCACAAGTAGCTAAATCTTCCCAATTTAATACTTTACTAAAAGTATCTACTCCTATAATTAAAGCACATTTAGCTTGCTGCATTTGAATAAAATTGCTTGCAATATTTAAAGCCGCAATAAATCCACTAGCAGGAGCTGCTAAATCTAAAGCATAACTTTGGGATAATCCTAAACTATCTTGAACTAAACTATCTTGAACTAAACTAGCAATTCCTGGAAATTGATATTCAGCAGTTGCAGTTGCTACTAAAATTAAATCTATATTAATATTATTATCTTTATAATTATCTATATATTTATTTATAGCTTTTTTGGCAACAAAAATTGCTAAATTTAAACTATTTTCAGAATTAGTAGCTATATGACGTTGCTTAACCCCAATATTATCAGTTATCCAAGCATCAGTTGTTTGTAAAAGATTTTCTAATTGATGATTATTTATTACTTGCTTAGGTAAAGCACCACTTACAGCTACAATATTAGCAAATCCCATGGAAGCAATCATACTTTTGCATAATTCCTAAGCTGAAAAGCCACTTTTTCTCTAATTAATGTGGGAATATTTTTTTTAGCCTCTAATGAAGCTGCTTTAATAGCACAACAAAACCCTTCGATATTTGCTCCGCCATGACTTTTAATAACTACTCCATTTAACCCTAAAAAACTTGCACCATTATACTTACTAGGATTAACCTTATTAAAAATTTGCCTTAAAATTGGTTTAGCTAATAAAGCTATTAATTTAGAATACCAATTTTGTTTAAAACCTTGTTTCACATAAAACATAATTAATTTAGCTAATCCTTCGCTAACTTTTAAAGTAACATTACCTACGAAACCATCACATACTACTAAATCAACAGTCCCTTTGTAAATATCATCACCTTCTACAAAACCAAAATAATTTAAATCTTCACATTCAGAAATTAATTTATTAGCTGATTTAATTACCTCTGTACCTTTAATTAATTCTGAACCAACATTTAATAAACCAACAGTAGGATTAGGTTTATTTTCTAATGCTGAAACTACAATTGATCCCATAACTGCAAATTGAAATAATTGTTCAGCAGAACATTCAATATTTGCCCCTAAATCTAAAACACTAACAGATCGTTCTTTAGATGGCATCGGATATAAAATTGCTGGTCTATCTATTCCAGGCAAAGTACGTAAAGTATACTTAGCAATTACCATTAATGCTCCAGTATTGCCAGCACTAACACATGCTTGAGCTTTTTTCCCTTTAACCAAATTTAATGCAGTTCGCATCGAAGAATCTGGTTTAGATCTTAATGCATAAATAGGTAAATCATCCATCAATACTACTTGAGAACTATGAACAATTTCAATCCTTTCTTTATAAGATCTTGAATTTTTAGAGAATAATTGTGGATGAAACTTTACCTTATCATTTAATTCTATTTCAATTTGATGTTTATCTCCAACTAAAATTAAATTTAAATTAGGATCTTGAGATAGGGCCATTAAAGATGCAGGTACAGTTACCGATAATCCAAAATCACCACTCATCACATCTATTGCAATATGAATTTTATGGTTACTATTCATGTGTATTTTCGTCAGAATTTTCCATATTAATTACTTGTTTACTAATAATTTGTTTACCTTTATAGTAGCCGTTAGCAGTTATATGATGGCGAAGATGTAATTCACCTGTCTCTTGATCCATGGATACTGGTAAAGAAGTTAATTTATCATGAGCACGACGCTGACCTCTAGTTGAGCGACTTCGGCGACTTTTTTGTACAGCCATTTGATCTCCATTAAAATCATTAAACAATAAATTGAATATTTTTAATTAATTAACAAATTAGATAAACAACTAAATTAATCACTTAAATTAATAACTCTAATATTTAAAAATAATTAGAGTCAATCATAACTTTATGAAATTAGTATGTCAAAACTTTTATTATTTTTTTTTATTTAATCTAGATTTAGATTTAGATCTATTTTCTTAAAACCTCAGTTCGACGAAATTAAAAAGTTAATAACCTCAGTTATACGAAATTAAAAAGCTAATAACCTCAGTTATACGAAATTAAAAAGCTAATAACCTCAGTTAGACGAAAATTAAAAAGCTAATAGTTTTTCTTGTGTTCAACAATCAAACATAAGAAAAAACTTAATAGGTCCTTAATGATTTTCTAGGCTTTTTAATTTTCGTCGAACTGAGGTTTAAAGCTTTTTTTTAGCTTTGAATATTAAACATATAAGCAATTTAACAGACCAACAAATATGCTGTTATAATTTTTAGCTTTGCAACAAAACTTTATTTTTAATCTAAAGCCCAATTATTGATTGATAAACCAGAAATCCTTGAAAATTCTTTAGTATTATTAGTTATTAAAACCAAACCTAAACTTTTAGCATGAGCTGCAATTAACATATCTAAAGGTCCAATAATATTTCCTTTTTTTTCTAAAGCAACTCTCAATTCCCCATAAATAGTAGCAGCTTTTTCGTCAAAAAATACTTGTTCCAAATCTAATATAAAGTTATTTAAAGCCAACATATTTTTTTCTTTTTCTCGACTCTTAGCTACTCCATAGTATAATTTTGCTACAGTAATAGATGAAATCCCAATTTCCCCAGGAGAAAAGCAATTAAATTTCTTTATAACAGAATTGGGTTGTTTTTTTATTATATAAATACAAATATTAGTATCTAGCAAATAAGACAATTTTTTCAATTTAAGTATTCCTTAAATTTTTTCAAATTAATTTTTTTAATTAAAAAAAATCTCTATGCTGTTGTTTAGAAGGTTGATTCCTATCCACCATAAAATCTTCAGAAAATTTAGTAAGACTATTAAACAAATTTTCCCAAGGCTTAGAGTTATAAGGCATTATAACTATAGTATTGCCATGTTTTTTAATAAAGGCTTTAGTTCCTGGCAACCTAAATTCTTTTGGGATCCTGATTGCCTGGCTCTTGCCATTAATAAAAATTTTAGCGATTTTTAATGTGTTAGTTGTTTTTGACATAACTACCTCTATTTAGTATATACTAAAAAGTATATACTAAATTTCTATAAAATTCAAATTTTGCAAACCCATTTCTTTGCTTAATCCAGCTTATTGTAAAATAGAAAAAAATAATGAATAAATGATGTTAATTAATGTATAAAGCTCAGTTAGACGAAATTAAAAAGCTAATAGTTTTTCTCGCGTTCAACAATCAAACATAAAAAAAAACTTAATAGGTCCTTAATGATTTTCTAGGGTTTTTAATTTTCGTCGAACTGAGGTTATAAAACTGGAACCACACTTTGCTGCAGTAATTTTTATTGTCGCAATAATGTGGTTCCATTAACCAATTAACTATTCTGCACCTCAACAACCAAAGTTATTAGTTTTTCTAATATCAAAACATAGATCGACAGCTTATCTAAGTAAGATTTGCTATCACTCGCTATTTTCTTAATCATTACTAATAATTTTTCAATGTTAGTTGGTTCATTTTTACCAAGCGTTCCATTGAAAACTTGCGCCCCCAAATCTTCACAAAACAAATCAACAAGCTTAGTGCTGGTTAGCAATGCTGTAGTTTGATTGTTAAAATTAGAAACTGCATCAAAATGCTGGTTTAAGGCTGCAAAATAATTTTGCAGTATGTTATCATTATTGGACATAGCTTATCTCCTTAGGTTAGGTAAGTTGTGTAGCCTGTTATAGATGCTACTACATCTATTCCAGACGGCACGTCCCTTTGGGGGCGTGTTTTTTGATTTTGCAGCAACTTTATAGACAAGTCAATACTTACTTTATCCAATAAAAAAGCTAGAAAATATGAAGAAAATTTAATTCCATCAATGAGAAATTCCTGGCAATAATCCCACATTTCGCAGCATAATAGTTTGTAATTAGTAAAATTTACTGATAAAATTCTTCATTATGTTATCGAAATTTTTAAACCCAAAAAATGACTTAGCGTTTAAAAGGATCTTTGGAAACGAAAGAAACAAAGATATTTTAATTCATTTTTTAAATGACATTTTTAATTTTAAAGATAACCCGGTTAAAGAAGTAACATTTTTAAAATCCAACCAAGATCCAGAAATTGCAGCTCTTCGAGAAAGTATAGTAGATGTGCTTTGTTCCAATACCATTGGTGATAAATTTATTGTAGAAATGCAAGTTGATAAAGAACCGGGCTTTACTAAAAGGGCACAGTATTACGCTGCAAAAACTTATATTGAACAACGAGACAAAGGAATTACCTACTCAAATTTAAAACAAGTTACATTTTTAGCAATAACAGATTTTAAACTGTTCCCCAAAAAGAAGGCGTATTTATGCCATCATGCTATGTTAGATCGAGAAAGTGGCGAACATGATCTTAAAGATTTTTCATTTTCTTTTTTAGAATTACCAAAATTTAAAAAGAAAAAGTCTGAGCTTAAAACCATAACTGAAAAATGGGCTTATTTTTTTAAAAATGCTCAAAATACTTTAGAGCAAGATTTACCTACTATTGTAGGTGAAGATCATATTATTCAAAGAGCTTTTGATGAGTTAGATCG
>CAIKKE010000022.1 GCA_903827925.1 uncultured Francisellaceae bacterium | reverse complement strand
TTTATTATTAGGTAATATAATTAATAATTTAAATGATTTTAAAATAATATTATTAACCAATAATTGTAATGTTAATCGTTGTTTTAGATTAATAGATAATAAAAAATTTTTATTATCTAGCTCTAAGTCTATTGAAAAGAAGCAAGAAAAATTTTCAGAAAATTTTTCTCAGTTTGATTTAGGTTTTAATCAACAACAGCAATTAGTATTATTAAGATTTTATGATCAATTAGAACAACAAACGATATTTAATTTTTATAAATTTAAACCCATGCCAAATAAAAATGCGTTTAAATTTATAATTCCAAATGGAATAGATCTAATAAAGGAGATTGATGAATGATAGATTTAAAATTTATTCGTCAGAATCAAAATTTAATTAAAGAAGCAATTAAAGTGAAAAATCTAGATTTTAATTTAGATGATTTAATAAAATTAGATTCGCATATTTTAGAATTAAAAAAAACTTTACAAAGCTTAGAAGAACAAAAAAATTTAAATGCTAAAAAAGTAGCAATGGTTTCCCCTGAAGAACGAGAAAAATACTTAGTTATAGGGCGTAACATTAGCCAAAATATAGATCTTATTAAACCTGAATTAAGAGATTTAGAAGATCAATTAAAGTCTTTATTATTATTAGTTCCTAATATTCCATCTATTGATGCTCCAATTGGACTAAATGAAAACGATAATCTAGAAATCAAACGAGTAGGTGAGTGTAGATCTTTTACATTTAAAGCGTTAGATCATGTGCAAATTTTAGAAAAAAATAATTGGGCTGAATTAGAAAGGATTGCTAAAATCAGCGGTAGCCGTAGTTATGCTCTTACTAATGAAATGGTATTATTAGAAATGGCGTTGCTAAAATTCGGTATGGATAAAATGCGAGCTAAAGGTTTTACATTAATAACCGTACCTGCATTTGCTCGAGAATTTGCTTTTATGGGTACAGGACATTTCCCAACTGGTAAAGATCAAGTTTATTTTATTCCTACTGATGATTTATACTTAACTGGCACCGCAGAAGTAGTCTTAAATGCTTTACATAGTGAAGATAATTTAAAAGAAGCAGATTTACCGATTTTATATGCAGGCTTTTCTCCGTGCTTTAGACGAGAAGCTGGAAGTGCTGGAAGAGATACCAGAGGATTAATCAGAGTACATCAATTTTATAAAGTAGAGCAATTTGTAATTTGTAAAAATTCTCTAGAAGAATCAGCTTTTTGGCATCAAAAATTATTAAACACCTCAGAAGAAATTATGCAAGATTTAGAGTTACCATATAGAGTGGTAGATGTTTGTACTGGAGATATGGGGTTAGGTAAAGTACGTCAATATGATCTAGAGGCATGGGTACCAAGTGAGAATTGTTATCGAGAAACCCATAGTTGTTCTTCTTTGTATGAATGGCAGGCTAGAAGAACTAATTTACGTTACCGAGATCATAATGGTAAAATGCAATATTGTTTTACTTTAAATAATACTGCAATTGCAACTCCTAGAATTATGGTACCATTTTTAGAAAATCATCAAAATATTGATGCTAGTATTAATATACCTAATAAATTACAACCATATTTAGGGGGCAATAAAATTTTTGGCAAAAAATAATAGAAAATAATTAGATGTCAAATATAATTTTTGGCAAAAAATAATAGAGAATAATTAGATGTCAAATATAATTTTTTGGTTTAGACAAGATTTAAGGATCAGTGATAATCCTGGATTATTTGCTGCTGCCAAATATGGTAAAGTTATGCCTATTTATATTTATGAACCTAAGAAGACTGAAGAATTGTATTTAGGTAGCGCAAGTAAATGGTGGCTTTACCATGCATTACAAAATTTAAATAATAATTTAGAAAATAAATTAAATATTTATATAGGGGATCCTAAAATTATTATGTTAAATTTAGTTCAATCCAATAATATTCAAGCAGTTTATTGGAATAGATGTTATGAGCCATATAGAATCAAAAACGATACTGAAATAAAAGCTAAATTAAAAAGTTTAAATATCGATTGTCAAAGTTTTAATGGTTCTTTATTATGGGAGCCGTGGCAAGTTGTTAAACAAGATGGTACTCCTTATAAAGTTTATACTTATTTTTATCGCAATGGTTGTCAAAAACTTGTTGCCCCAAGAACCCCACTTGCTAAGCCTAAAAATTTACAATTAATAACAGCTAAAAATCATCAACAGCTATGTTGCAATAATTTGAATCAATTAAATTTGTTACCTAAAATACCTTGGTATAAAGAGTTTGAAAAAGTTTGGTTAGTTGGTGAAACTGCAGCTCAGAATAAATTAAAAAATTTTTTAAAGCAAAAATTATTAGGTTATAAAGAAAATAGAAATTATCCAGAAAAGCAAGCAGTTTCTAGGTTGTCTCCACATTTACATTTTGGAGAAATTTCTCCTCACCAGATCTGGTTTAAAGCTAAAAAAGAAAGTTTAATGAATAATGATTTAGATCATTTTAGATCAGAATTAGCTTGGAGAGAGTTTGCTTATTATTTATTGTATCATTTTCCAAATTTACCATTTAAAAATTTTCAAGCTAAATTTGATGATTTTGGATGGCAAAATAATCCACAATTTCTAAAAGCCTGGCAAACCGGTGCTACTGGTTATCCATTCATAGATGCTGGGATGCGTGAATTATGGCAAACAGGTTATATTCATAATCGGGTACGAATGGTTGTGGGGTCGTTTTTAGTAAAGAATTTATTAATTGATTGGCGTTTAGGGGCGAAATGGTTTGCGGATTGTTTAGTAGATGCAGATCTTGCGAATAATGTGGCTGCCTGGCAGTGGGTTGCAGGAACAGGTACTGATGCTGCTCCTTATTTTAGGATCTTCAATCCTATCACTCAAGGTGAAAAATTTGATCCAAATGGTAATTATACTAAACAATTTTTACCAGTATTAGCTAATTTACCTAATAAATATTTATTTAAACCTTGGGAGGCGCCTAGTGAAATTTTAAAACAATCTGGTGTAGTGTTAGGTAAAAATTATCCATATCCAATCGTGGATTTAAATACTTCTAGAAACCAAGCATTATCTTTATATAAATCAATATCTAAATCTATTCAGTAGTTTTTATAGGTTTTTATTATGTATAATAACAATGATGATAATTTTGAGTATAATTTTTTAAATTTAAAACAAATTTCTAAGTTAAAGAACAATATTTATGTAGGTGGAGTATTACCTAATGGTTATAGTTTATTTTTAGCAAACCTTGCAATAAATTATGCTGGATTATTGGTCGTATTAGTAGAAGATTTTAATATTGCATACGATCTACAAGAACAATTAATTACTTATATTCCTTACCAACAGGTTGATTTGATTAAAGTCATGCAATTTCCGGATTGGGAAATTTTACCTTTTGATAATTTTTCTCCGCATCCTGAAATTATCTCTGATCGTTTAATTACTTTATATAAATTATCCTCAGTAGAGCGAGGAATTTTAATTGTACCTATGGTTACTTTAATGCACAAAATATGCCCAATAGAGTATATTCAACAACAGGTATTATTAATTGAAGTTAATAAGAATTTAATTTTAAATGATTTTAAATTTAATTTAGAACAAGCAGGATATATTAAAGTACCTCAAGTGATGAATTTTGGAGAGTATGCTATTCGAGGTTCAATTATAGATCTTTTTCCTCTAGGTAGTAAAATACCCTATAGAATTGACTTGTTGGATGAAAAAGTTGATTCAATTAGAACTTTTAATCTAGATAATCAACGAACTATAAAAAAAATTGAGTATATAAAAATTCTACCTGCGCAAGAATATCCTTTTGATGATATTTCGATTAAAAAGTTTCGTACTAATTGGCGAATGCAATTTGCAAATCAGCAAGATAATTCTCAAATTTATAAAGATGTTAGTAATAGATTTAAAACTCCAGGATTAGAATATTATGCACCACTATTTTTTGATAAAATGGGAAGTTTATTCGATTATTTACCAAATAATTGTTTTATTGTTAGAAATGAAAATTGTGTTCTTGCGGCTAATGAATTTGTTACTCAAATTAAACATAGATTTACTAAATGTATAGATGAAAATTATCGTCCAATTTTAAATATAGAACAATTGTTTTTTAATGTTACTGAAGTTTTTTCTTTAATCAACAAATTACCTCAAATTATTTGTAGCCAAGATCTTTTAAAGATAAATAATATTTCAGAAAATAAATTTAATTTGCCGATTTCAAGCTTGCCTGTAGAGATTAATAAAGTTATTAAGTCAGATCTGACTAGAAAACTATTTTGTGTAGAATCTAAAGGTAGAAGAGAAGTTTTTCGTCAATCAGTTAATAAACATTATCCTGAAATTAAATTACAAGATGTAAATACGTTTGAAGATTTTTTTAAAACTGATATACATAATGGATTAATTATTAGCCAATTAGAGCATGGTTTTATATTAAATTTTTCTAAGAATACTAATAATATAAATATAGCAATTATTGGTGAACAAGATTTATTTCCTAACAAAACCAAAGTAATTAACAAACGATCAGCAAAAGCAATAGATCCTGATCTTAGTATTAAAAATTTAATGGAAATTAATTTGGGAGATCCAATTGTTCATGTAGATCATGGGGTAGGTAGATATTTAGGATTAATTCAATTAGATTATGGAGCAACCCCTGGAGAATTTTTAATTATTGAATATGCCGATCAAAATAAATTATATGTACCAATAATGAATTTAAATCTTGTGCATCGATATAGTGGGGTAGATTTAGTACACGCACCTTTACATAAATTAGGTAATGATAAATGGATTGCTGAAAAACGTAAAGCTGCCAAACAAATCAAAGATATCGCCGCTCAATTGTTGGAAATATATGCAATTAGAGCAAGCAAGCAAGGACATAAATATTTATTAAATGAAAAAAATTATCAAAAATTTGTAGATCTTTTTGTGTTTACTGACACCCTTGATCAAACAAAAGCGAGTCAAGATGTAATTAATGATTTAATTAGCGATAAACCTATGGATAGAGTAATATGTGGGGATGTAGGGTTTGGTAAAACTGAAATTGCTATGCGGGCGGCTTTTATTGTTTCGAATAATAGTAAGCAAGTAGTAATTCTAGCTCCAACCACCTTGTTAGCCCAACAGCATTATCAAACTTTTTTAGATAGATTTGCAGATTTCCCAATCAATATAGAATTATTATCTAGATTTACCAGTTTAGATGAACAAAAAAAGATCATTGAAAAACTTAGCAGAGGTACTTGTGATATAGTTATTGGTACGCATAGATTATTACAGAAAGATTTATATTTTAAAAATTTAGGATTATTAATAATCGATGAAGAACATAAATTTGGAGTTGAACAAAAAGAGAAATTTAAAAAATTACGAGCAGAAGTAGATATTTTAGCATTAACGGCAACCCCTATTCCTAGAACTTTAAATATGGCAATGTCTGGGATCAGGGATATTTCAATAATTGCAACCCCGCCTAATAATAGATTATCAGTAAAAACTTTTATCCGGGAATATAATCCAGAAATTATTAAAGAAGCTATTATGCGTGAATTACAAAGAGGAGGGCAAGTATATTATTTATATAATAAAATCGAAAAGATTAATAAAATAGCTTCTGAATTACAAAATTTAATTCCGCAAGCAACTATAAAAATAGCGCATGGTCAAATGCATAAACAACAATTAGAGCATGTAATGGTTGATTTTTATCATCGTAAATTTAATATATTGGTTTGTACCACGATTATTGAAAATGGTATAGATATTCCTAATGCTAATACGATTATTATCGAACGAGCAGATTGTTTTGGGTTATCCCAGTTACATCAATTAAGAGGAAGAGTTGGTCGTTCTAATCATCAAGCGTATGCATTTTGTTTTATTCCAAGTAGAACAGGCATAACAGCAGATGCCATTAAAAGATTAGATGCTTTAGAAGCTTTAGATACTTTGGGTATCGGGTTTACTTTAGCTACTCATGACTTGGAAATTCGTGGATCTGGAGAATTATTAGGTAATGATCAAAGTGGAAATATGCAAACTATAGGTTTTAGTTTGTATATGGAGTTATTAGAAAATGCAATTAATTTTTTAAAGCAAAATAAAGATTTAGATAATTTAGAAAATACGATTATTCCAAGTAATATTGAAATAGAATTACAAATTCCAGCATTTATTCCTAGTAGTTATATTGTAGATGTGCATACTAGATTGGTTTTATATAAAAAGCTTGCAAAAGCCAAAACTGAGGATAGATTACAAGAATTAATGGTGGAATTTATTGATCGGTTTGGAATGTTACCTTTGGAATTAAGAAATTTATTTGCAATTAGTAAGTTGAAATTAATTTGTGAAGATTTAGGAGTTAACAAAATTAAATTAGTTGCAACTGGGTATAATATAGAATTTGCTGAAAAAAATAAAATCAATGTAGATCTAATTATTAATTTAATTAAAAATCAACCTAAAAATTTTAAATTATTAAGTAATAATAAATTAAATTGTATAACTAATGTTAAGCAAGAAAATGCTATAGATTTTCTTAATCAATTGTTTAAAGATGTTTTTTAAACAAAGAGAGAAGGAGCCTTGCGGCTCCCTCTTAGTTA
>CAIKKE010000021.1 GCA_903827925.1 uncultured Francisellaceae bacterium | reverse complement strand
AACCTCATTTCGACGAAATTAAAAAGCTAATAGTTTTTCTCGTGTTCAACAATCAAACATAAGAAAAAACTTAATAGTTCCTTAATGATTTTCTAGGCTTTTTAATTTTCGTCGAACTAAGGTTGTTAGTTATACAATAAATTAAAGTTATTTAGTTGGAGCGCCAACGGATAGTCTATTCATAACAACTAAAAAATATCTTGCATAGTTATTTTTATAGCAATTTTTCTTGATTTATTTGTTTTTTATGCTAATATACTACCGCGGTGTTTATTTAAGAAATAAGGTAAGTAGTAATGGCTAAAGAAGAAGCAATAGAAATGGAAGGTGTGGTGGTAGAAAGCTTACCTAATACTAATTTTAAAGTCAAGTTAGATAATAATCATATTATAAATGCACACATTTCAGGTAAAATGCGGAAAAATTACATTCGTATTTTATTAGGAGATAGAGTAACCGTACAATTAACTCCATATGATTTAAATAAAGGTAGAATTATTTTTAGAAATAAAGATAATAAGAGTAATTTGCCCCCCGAAGAATCCAATACAGAGACAGAGTAATTTTGTTGTTTAATCTAATCTAATTTAATTTTAATTAAATCATTTTCTACAACAATATTAACTTTACCACCATTATTAGATAATTGCCCAAACAACAATTCTTCTGCTAAAGGTTTTTTTAGGGTTTCTTTAATTAAACGTTGCATAGGGCGAGCTCCCATGATTTTATCATATCCATGATCTACCAGCCAATCTTTAACTGCTTGATCGATGGATAAATTAGCACGTTTTTTATTTAATTTAGCTTGTAATTCAGCTAAAACCTTTTCAACTACCAGATAAACTGCATCTTTTGACAAGATATTAAATGAAATAATAGAATCTAAACGATTTCTAAATTCTGGACTAAATTGTTTTTCTATAATTTTCATACCATCTGTAGAATGATCTTGCTCGCTAAATCCCATTGAATTACGACTAATATCATGTCCACCTGCATTGGTAGTCATAATCAAAATAACATGTTTAAAATCGGTTTCTCGACCATTATTATCTGTTAATATACCACGATCCATTATTTGTAGTAATAAATTAAAAATATCATGATGTGCTTTTTCTAATTCATCTAAGAGTAATACACAATGCGGGGTTTTAGTAATGATCTCGGTTAACAATCCTGATTGCTCGTATCCAACATACCCAGGGGGCGCACCAATTAATCTAGAAACGCTATGTGCTTCCATATATTCAGACATATCAAATCTAATTAATTCGATCCCCATTAATTTAGCTAATTGTTTGCAAAGTTCAGTTTTACCAACCCCTGTTGGACCTGAAAATAAAAAACTTGTCAACGGTTTATCTATATCACCTAATTCTGATTTAGCAATTTTAATTGCATTAACTAAGGTGGTAATTGCTAAATCTTGCCCAAAAATAACTAATTTTAAATCTCTTTCTAAATTTTTTAATAAAGCTTTATCAGATAAAGTTACAGTTCTTCTAGGGATCCTGGCCATTTTAGAAATTACTTTTTCAATGTCATGTACTCCAATAATTCGTTTACGTTTATTATCTGGTAATAATTTTTGTAATGCCCCAGCTTCATCAATAACATCTATAGCTTTATCTGGCATAAATCTATCATTAATATATTTACTAGCAAGTTCTGATGCTGCTCTTAAAGAGCTTTCTGAATATTGTACCCCATGATGTTTTTCTAATTGCTTTTTAATTCCTTTTAAAATAGTAATAGTTTCATAAATATTTGGCTCTTTAATATCAATTTTTTGAAATCTACGAACTAAAGCCCGATCTTTTTCGAAAATTCCTCGATATTCTTTAAATGTAGTAGATCCTATACATTTTAATTCACCAGATGCTAAAACTGGTTTAATTAAATTAGAAGCATCCATAACTCCTCCTGATGCCGCTCCAGCTCCAATTATGGTATGAATTTCATCAATAAATAATATGACATTAGTTTTTTTCTTTAACTGATGTAATAAAGATTTTAATCTTTTTTCAAAATCTCCACGATACTTGGTTCCTGCCAATAAAGAACCTAGATCTAAAGTATAAATAACGCAGTTTTTCATAGCTTCAGGAACTTTTTGCTCTACTATTAATTTAGCTAATCCTTCAGCAATTGCAGTTTTACCAACTCCTGCTTCTCCAACTAATAAAGGATTATTTTTACGACGACGGCATAAAATTTGAATTGTTCTAGCAATTTCTTCACTTCTACCAATTAAATCATCGATTTTTCCTAATTTAACTTGACTGTTTAAGTTGATAGCAAAGTTTTCCAATGGACTTTTATTAGTAAAATCCTGTAATAATTCTTCATCATTGTTAGGTAATTCTTGTTCCATTGAATGATTTTCATCTATTTTAGTAATACCATGAGACATATAATTAATTACATCTAATCTTGAAACATTTTCTTTTTTCAAAAAATATGCAGCTTGACTATCTTGTTCACTAAAAATTGCAGCCAATACATTTGAACCATATACTTCTTCTTTACCAGAAGATTGTACCTGAAATACTGCTCTTTGTAATACTCTTTGAAAAGCTAAAGTTGGTTGGGTTTCACGATTAACATCATTAGTAGAAATAACTGGATTAGTTTCTTCGATAAAATTCGTCAACTCTTCTTTTAACCTTGGAAGATTTACATTACAAGCTTGTAGGACGCGACCTGCTGAATAATTATCTAATAAATATAATAATAAGTGCTCTATGGTTATGAATTCATGATATCTATCTTTAGCATCTTTAAATACCAAATTTAATGTCAATTCTAATTCTTTACTTAACATATAGCCAATCTCCTGGTAATGCTTTTTCAATTGATATAAAGGCTTATTTTAACTGTAATTTCCTGGTTTTTTAGAATTTTAGCATATAATTGTTATTTTTGTTTTTTTAATATAGCTGGTTTTTGTTGCCATAATTAAATTTTAGTATAGTTTTGACAAAGCAGTATTTTTTTTAAAAAAATTAGATAATTATTGATGATTTTTTATGACCAACAATTTGCAGAAGATCTTGTTTGTTGCTAAGGTCGACGTGTTTTTAATATATCATAATGAAAAATTATAATATAAATCAAAATCAAATTTATTTACCATAATTTGCAACATTCTAGCATGTTGTTTTATATTTTTAGTCCTTTTAGGATCATGTTTATCATTAAGATTAATACTTCTACCATTGCGATGTTCAGGATGAAAACATAATACTTGACGATTACCTTCATCATAGGGTTTAAATTCAATTTTTTCTCCAGAACCATGACTCGCATGACTGATTTTACAATTTGTTTGTTTTTTTAATAATTTAGAAGCAGTAATACACAATTGTTTAAAGTCTCTAAAAGATACTTTACCTTTAGGATCTTGATTAACAAAATTGTTTAACCTTTGTTTGAATCTAATAATTTTATGATCCCAATTATTGTTTTCATTTTCAACATTAAAATCAACTTTTTTACCTTCTAACAAAGGTAATTCATTTCTAAATTTAATTTCCAATTGTTCCTTAGATTTACATTCTATGGAAATTAAAATTAACAACAAATCAACCCCAAGTTCGTTTATATCTTTGTCTTTAGGTTTGTTTTTAAAATACTCTAAAACAAATTCTATACGATAATCCATAGGAAAAATTGCCTCTAACTTTTTAATTACAGATGTATATTGAAAAGGTTCGTGCATTAAAGCAATTGCATAACC
The DNA here is from genome assembly GCA_903827925.1 of uncultured Francisellaceae bacterium. Classification (GTDB taxonomy): domain Bacteria; phylum Pseudomonadota; class Gammaproteobacteria; order UBA6186; family Azoamicaceae; genus UBA6186. Next base: position 8,087 of record CAIKKE010000021.1, on the reverse strand, counting down.
CAACAAATATACAGAATTTTTAGCTATATTATTATGATTGTTAAGTTCCATAGATGATATATATTCCATTAACAATTGCTTGTATTGCATTAACTCTTTGAAATTTATTGATTTATCATACCAAAATGCTTCTAGTAATTTTAAAATTATTAAATTTGGCAGCACACGTTTGCCCCCCAAATTAAATGCTTTATTCATATATTCTTTAGCTATCTGAAGATCTTTATCTACTCCTGCTCCATATAAATAATGGATCCCGATATCACATAAGACATCTGTATCTATAGGTCTTTTTATAATTTCTAATTTTAATAATTCAAAAGATTTTTCAAATTTGCCGAGCTTAAAATATAAACATGATAAATTATACCCAGCATAATTAACTCCATTTTCATGGGATTCTAATAGATATTTTTCTGCAAGTTCCAAATATTCAGAATGGTTTTCTCCTTTAATAGTTAACGCCAACCCTAACAAATTAAACATATTGTTTTTATGTTCTTCTGAAAGATGTTCATCTTTTGACAACAATTGTTGATAGTATTTAATAGCGACATCAACATCTTGCTTAATCTCTAAATTAGAATTGCCGTACAAATAATATTCAGCAATTAACATAATAACACTAGAATTGTTTTCTGTTAATCCTTGATCTATTAATTTTTTAGCAAATTCTATGTTAACATATGGTTCAGCACTGAAAAACATAATCAAATAATTAATTGAATTTTCTTCTATAAAATCTTCTTCTTTAAAAGATTTATATAATTTGTTAGCCATATTTAACAATATTTCATGAGAATATTTAAAGTATATATCTATTTTATGATCTGAAACAAAATCTTTAATTATCTCCAAAATTGCAAAATTATTTCCATAATAAGCTGAATCTAAAAATATTCGATATGCTAATTTTTCATTAACAACAATTCCTGCATAACCATTAATTAACAAATTAGCATACACCACTGGTACATAATCATTAGTAGTTGTAATATTAATATTGCTATTCATTAAATTATCATTCATTAGAATATTTAAATATTCATAAGATTTTTCATAATTTTTTAAATGATAATTTACTATAATTAAACGATTAACTGAAAGATTACACCCTAATTTAAATGCTTTTTCGTGATATGCAATAGATAAATTGCTAGATTTTTCAAAATTTTTTAATGGATTATTCTCATAAAAGATCCCTGTACAATAAAGTCCATAAATATTACCTAGATTAGCAGCACGTTGATAACAGGATAAAACTGTTCTTTGCTCGTATAAAGTATTATATGGTTCATTTATCAAGTTTTCCTCAATAAGCATTTCCAATAATTTTCCACAATCAACATATATTTGAGAAACCATTTTTTCATAATTTTTCAAATTTTCACATAAAACATTTACTTCAAACCTTAATTGTTCTATAGATAAATCACTGTAAGATGCTAACCATTCGTCGCCCAATTTAACATTTTTAATATTTTCTGGAATTGTTGTACAACCAAAAATAAAATTTTTAACTATAAAGATCCCTTGAATATTGTTTAACCGACATAAAGATCTACCAATAATTGCCTTATACAATAAATTTCCATATAATCCAGAAAATAAAGCTAAATTAATACGATTATCAAGATCTATTTGTTTATACATACGACTAAACTTATAATAAAATTTAATATTCCCCATTAACATGCTTATTATATGCCATTGAAATTTTCTTTCTAAAAATTGTTCACTTAAATATTGGTAATATTTAGCTTCAGAAATTTCCAACTCTAATATACCATTGTATTTATATTTGTTTATATCTAAACTTAGTTTTTTATAAATCAAATTTAAATTAAATTCATAATGTTTGGATATAAGAGATGGGTGATTATATTGTTTATCATTTGCTAAATAAACCAGCATGTACAAATCATGAATTTTTGGTTCAAGATACTTTAATGACTGGAAAGATTTTGTTATAGTAATTTTAGGTAAATAATGGCCTATCCAAACATCTTGAAGTAATATATATGCACTACCACACACAGTAGCCCACGAATATAAATCATTTAAAATTATTAATTTTTGATCTTTAGTTAAATTTTGATTATTATTTAAAAAAATTTTATGTAAAGAAACTTGTAACCAATATTTAGGATCAACATTTTCTATAATTGGAAGATTATTATACCAATAATCTAAATATCTAGTAATTATGTTGTTATCAAGTTTCATTTGATCAGCAGGATAGTCATGTAAATGTTTAACATAAGGTATAGCAATAACATTACCTTTTAATGCACATTCTAAAAACAGTTGGTATGCTTCATTTAAATTTACTTGTTTTTCAAACAAATCTATTGCTTTATAAAAAGGTAATTTTAATAAAATTTGTTTAAGCTCAGATATGTTAATTTTATTTAACATAAAAAATTGTCCCTAATATTTAAAATATGCCATTTATTAAATTTTTTATTTTTATATTTTAAATATAAAAAATATATATGCAAATATAATGCAAATATATTTTTAAATTTATCGCTTTGATTTCTTAATAGGAAAAATTTAGCAACAATTTTAACAGCAAATAAAATCGTTAGCTGCATTACTTTATGAGGCGCATCGATAAACAAACAAGTAAAACTAATATTGAAAATTAATTATAATTAATTTGTAATTATACTCTTAGTATGCTCAGCTATCATTAATTCTTCATTTGTAGGAATCACCCCAACTATGATCTTACTGTCATCAGTACTAATAATTTGATTATTATTTTGATTAGCTTTTTGATCAATCTTCACTCCCAACCAAGACAACCATTCACAAATTTTGCTACGCACAAAAGCCGAATGCTCACCTATTCCTGCTGTAAATACAATTCCATCTAAACCACCTAACATAGTACAAACTGCCAACATTTCTCTCGAGGCTCTATAACAAAATAATTCTAATGCATCTTTAGCTCGAGGATCTTTACTTGCCTCCAATTCTCTAACATCACTACTAACCCCTGATACCCCTAATAATCCAGAGCCAGAATATAATAATTTGGTAGTTTCTTTAAGCGTTAATTTTTTTTCTTCTAGTAAATATAAAATTACACCTGGATCGATATTACCACAACGAGTACCCATCATAAGCCCTTCTAAAGCAGTAAACCCCATAGAAGTTGCCACACTTTGCAAATTATTAATCGCACAACAACTGGCGCCATTACCTAAATGTGCAACCACAATTTTACCTTTGGCAATATTTTGTTTAAAATATTTAGGCAATGTTTTAGCAATATATTCATAGGAAAGCCCATGAAAACCATATTTTAAAACTCCTTCGTTAAACAATTCTTTAGGAATTGCAAATTGACGTGCCAATTGATTTTGAGTAGCATGAAATGCAGTATCAAAACATGCAACTTGAGGCAATTTAGGATCTATTTTTCTAAGTGTCGTAATTAATTTTAAATTATATGGTTGATGCAAAGGTGCTAAAGGAATTAATTTAGTTAAACCTTCAATTATTTCATCATTAATTAAAATTGGATTTAAATAATGATTACCACCATGAACTACTCTATGCCCTACTGCAATTAAATTAAAATTAATTAAGAATTTATTAATCGATGAAATTAAATACTTAACTATTTGTTCATAATCATTTAAATCTAATTTTTCATCTAATATTGTTTTTTTATTTATATCATAAATAGTAAATTCTGGAACAAGATTAATTTTGTCTATAATTCCCGAATTAATTTTTTGGATCCCAGATTTGAGAGAAAAAATAGCAAATTTTATACTAGAAGAGCCAGCATTCATTACTAAAATAGCATTATCTTTAATATTGCTTGTCATTTATTAACCTCTTTATAACGAGTATAAATTAATCCCATAGCGCAAGATACTTTACGAGATGCGCTGTCGCTTCCTCTGCTAGTTAAAATAATTGGGACTGTTGCTCCCAAGACTAACCCCGCTGCTTCTATTCCTGAAAAATACGTCATGTTTTTGTATAACATATTTCCAGATTCTATATCTGGAACCACAATAATATCTGCATCTCCTGCCACCTGAGATACAATACCCTTAGTTTTTGCAGATTCCATAGAAATTGCATTATCAAAAGCTAATGGACCATCTAAAATACCGCCTGTAATTTGTCCTCTTTCAGCCATTTTACATAAGGCTGTTGCATCTAAGGTAGAAGGAATGTTTTGATTAACAGTTTCAACAGCAGATACAATTGCAACTTTAGGAGTTCCTAATTTTAAAGATCTAAATAAATCTATAGCATTTTGGACAATACTAACTTTATCCATTAAATTAGGATGAATATTAATTGCAGCATCTGTCACAAATAATGGCTTTGGATAATTTGGAGCGTCGATCGCTAAAATATGACTGATCCTTCTACCTGTGCGCAATCCATTTTGTTTATCTACTACCATTTCCATTAATTCATCGGTATGCAACTTACCCTTCATTAAAGCTTCTACTTCTCCTTTACGAGCCATGGCAACTGCTAATTCTACTGCTTCATGACTATGCTTAGCATCAATGATCGGATAATTAGATAAATTTAAATTTAAATCTTTAGCTAAAGCCGTAATTTTTTCTCTAGAACCAACTAAATAAGGAATAATGATCCCTTCTTCTGCTGCAATAATCGCGCCTTCTAATGAATCTTTATCTAAAGGATGTACTACTGCCACTTTTAATGGTGGAAAATCTTTGTTTATCGACATTAAATAATCATACCAAACATGCTTACGTTCTTTTAAAATCATCTCTGGTAATATTACTTTTTCTCTCTTGATTTTAGTGGTAGGCGCAACAACTGTTGCAACCCCACTTATTGCAACTTTATTATTTTGTAATGTGCAACTACAATCTAAATCAATAATAAATTTATTAGGATTTTTTTTAATTACCATAACTTTTACCGTAACTACATCCCCTACTGTAATTGGATATAAAAATTTTAAAGTTTGTCCTAAATAAATAGTTCCAGGACCTGGTAATTGGGTACCTAATACTGTAGATAATAATGATCCCCCCCACATACCATGGGCTACAATTTTATGGAAAACATCAGTTTTAACATATTCTTTATCTAAATGTGCAGGATTAATATCACCAGACATAATAGCGAATACTTCAATATCTTTTTCTGTTAAAGTTCTAACCAAAGTAGCGCTGTCACCAATTTCTATTTCATCAAAAGTACGATTTTGTATATATAACATTAAATATTCTCCAAAAATAAAAATATTTATTGAAAATATTTTTATTAATTATTATTTTTTTAATACGTAATCACCAGGAGCATCCCCTAAAATTACATAACCTTTATTTAGATCTCCAATATTTGGTGGTTGTACTTTATCAGTAGAGTTGCTTGCCAACCAACTTTGCCATTCTATCCACCAAGATCCATCTTTACATGGTGCATTTTTTTTCCAAAGATCAGGATGCATAAAATTATCTTGAGGTTTTTTTAGCATAATTTGATAAGAACGTCCTGCATGACCAGGTTCACTAACAATCCCTACATTATGTCCACCTGTTGTTAATACAAAAGTAACCTCGGTTTTTGTCAGCAAATTAATTTTATATACTGATTTCCATGGAGCAACATGATCAGCAATTGTACCTACTGCAAAAATTGGAATATTAATATCGATTAAAGATATTATTTGATTGTTGACTGAAAACTCTCCTTCACTAAATGCATTTTTTAAAAACAATTTTTCTAAATATTCGGAATGCATTTTTGCAGGTAAGCGAGTTACATCTGCATTCCAAGCCATAATATCAAATAATGGTTTTCTTTCTCCAATTAAATAATCTTGAACAATTTTACCCCAAACCAAATCTTGAGAATGTAATAAATTAAATGCACCACCCATTTGGTAACCATCTAAATATCCTAATTTATCCATATTAGCTTTAAGCATTGACAATTGATTTTCATCTATAAAAACCAACAATTCTCCAGCTAATTTAAAATCCACTTGCGCTGCCAATAAAGTAATGCTTTTTAAGCGATGATCTGATTTACTTTTCATATAGCTAGCTGCAATTGCTAACATTGTACCGCCTAAACAATACCCTGTTGCATGAATTAAGCTATTAGGTATAAGATCAGTAATCACATTAATCGCTGAGATCACTCCTAAATTTAAATAATCATCAAATCCTAAATGCTTATCAACTTCAGTTATATTTTTCCAAGAAATCATAAACACAGTATGCCCTTGTGATACTAAATATTTAACTAAAGAATTTTTCGCAGACAGATCTAAAATATAATATTTCATAATACATGCTGGCACGATTAATACCGGCTCTTTGTAAACCTCAGAAGTGGTTGGAGTATATTGAATTAATTCAATTAAATCATTTTTATAAATAATTTTACCTGGAGTAATTGCTAAATTTTTGCCAACTATAAATTCTTCCGAGCCTGCAGGAGGTAATTGGTTGATTTTACGATACCAATCTTCCTGAAAGTTTTTAAAACCTTGAATAAAATTTTCGCCTTTGGTAGTTTTTATAGTTTCAATGATCTCAGGGTTAGTAAAAACATTATTAATTGGACATGAAAAATTTAATAACTGTTGTAATATAAAATTATTAATTAATTTGTTATGTTCACTTAAACCAGGAACTATATCAATCGCTTGTTTATAAAAATTTTCAATAAGTATAAAACCAATTTTATATAAATTAAAAGGCCAGGTATTCCAACCATCATATTTAAATCTTTTATCATCAAATTGTAGTACATCCCCAACATTTGATAATTCTATAATTTTTTGATAAGTATTTTTAATTAATTCTAATTGTTTAGCTGGATTAGTATTTATATTTAACATCCAATCCAACATAGCTAAATAAAATGCTGGAGAATAACCTACTTGACTAAGTATGGTTTTTAAAAAATTATCTAAATAGCTTGCGCACTCATTTAAATTATAATCGTTAAAATTATTTTGAGGTGCCCCTTGATTCATAATTAGATTCCAAATTCAAAATTTGTGTAAATTTGCATAAATTAGATAAATTTTATTAATATTTATCTTAATAACATTAATCTTAAGTAATATTATAGCACCAAAAGTAATTTCAATAACTATTTAAGATTGATTTAATAATGGAATACAAAGGCTCCAGACAAGGCATTTAAGTTATTTTTCAGTAAAGGTCAGTAATGATAAAATGATAAATATTTATCATTATTTAATAGATATTGTAATCTACTAACTAATTTTGACTTTTTTATATTTATAAGCCATACTAAAAACATATATCTTGCTTTAGATTTATCTTGCTTTAAATTGTTTTAGAAAAATTTTAATTAAACTTGAACTTTAGCTGGAGGTACCTCGTGTCAAATTTTGATCCTTTTAATGTTAATACTTTTTGGAAGATGTGCATGAATGCGCAAGAAATGAATCAATTAGCATTTAAAGCTTGTTTAAATGCCCAAAAAATTCATTCTTCTCAAAATTTATTGGAACAATTTGTTAAAGAATGTATGGCTTGTGTAGGCGATAATACTGGAGTTGCAATTCAATTGTTTCAAGCTTTGTCTAGTCTGAAAAAACCTGAAGATTTAGTAGAATTACAAGAAAGAGTTTTTACTGAATATAGTGAAAAAAATATTGAACATGCTAAAAAGCTCTTAAGCATGTACAATGATTTATTACAGGACAGTTATCATACGGCCAAACAAAATGCCGAAGATTTAACTGGCCAATTCACGCATAACTCCAATGAATTAGCAAAAAAATTTGCTGAAAATATAGGGCCAGCTTCTGCATTTGCTAATAATTATACGGCTAAACAGAATAATAAAAAACCTATGGGTGCTACTGAAAAAGATAAAGAAGCAAAATAATTCTAAACTTCTTCTTCATACTTCTCCTTAATCTTTATTTAGTCCTTAATTTCTAACTAAGAGGGAGCCGCAAGGCTCCTTCTCTCTTTGTTTAAAAAACATCTTTAAACAATTGATTAAGAAAATCTATAGCATTTTCTTGCTTAACATTAGTTATACAATTTAATTTATTATTACTTAATAATTTAAAATTT
>CAIKKE010000020.1 GCA_903827925.1 uncultured Francisellaceae bacterium | reverse complement strand
GTTAAATTAGCATTAAACGCAGGATCTTCTATTCGGACTTCCTGTAATTTTTTAATCATTTTAGAACCAAATAAAGATCCAGTTTCAATATACTTTAAATAACTATGGCTACCAGGCACTATAAATACAGATTCCAGCTTTTCGGTTATGTTGTGCCCTATGCCACTAAAAGACGATGCACCGATTGCTAAAATCAATGGCACGTTATCTACACTTTTGCCAACTGTACCATATGCGATTGGATCTTTAATGTATACTGTGCCTTTTGGACCAATTACTACAAAAGATGCCACAGTAAACCATAAAAACCATGTAATTCCAGGCAGTAAACTGCCTCTAGCATACATTAAAATGACTGACCAACCTACTCCTAGCAAAGACACCATGCGAATAATATTAGTAGAAATACCATGATCACCACCGGATACCAGCATCGCAATAAAGTTGAAAATATAATATAAATATTCACCACCACCGTAGCTATAAATAGTATGCACTATAAACTCTCCTCTGGCATAAATAAATCATGCAATTGTTTTTCAATTTGACTAGTACGCTCAATTACCGCAAAAGTCGCATTTAATTGTGCAAACAATCCATGGCGCTTTTGATAAATTAATTTACGTACTTGATTAATACCATCACTAAATTCTTTAAATGGTTCGCCAGTTAATTGTACAGATTGCAGTTTAGCTGCGGCATAAGCGGTTAAATCTACAACCCTAGTTAAATATTGAAGTACGATATCGTATGCTATAATTTCTGCAATCTCGTCAGCAGAAATCGGAGCTTGTCCTTCCTTAAAAGCACTTTCCACTGCAATGATTTTTAATATTGGAAAATATGTTGAATTTACAAAAGCTTTTTCTTCTGGTGCTATGCTGCCCTCTGTTAAAACTTTGCGGGAAATTTTATTGATGTATTCTTGTACTTTATATAAAATTGCAGACTCTTTGGCAACAATTAACTCTGTAGATCTAGGATTTAGACATTCATCAGAGCCAAATTTATCACACTGATAAATTTCAGCTTGACCACCATTAACTAAGGCTCCGATTAATTTATCATTAGTTGCCAAAGACATTAAGTATTCTGGACTAGCTTGTTTACCATGGTTTTTCATAATAACGCTACCTGAAATTGACATAAATAATTCCGCAAGGTTTCGATCACTACTAAACATTATAGAATTATTTAAAGATTTCCAAGCAAGATTATATTCTTCTCCTAATAGATCTTTAAATCCATCATTCTTTTCTTGATTAATTTCCGTACTTCTACCATCAGCCCCACACCCTTGACGGGCTGCAGCATAATCTGAAAATTTATTTTTAGAAATTCCAATAGATTCACATAAAGTACTAGAAGTTGCTTGGGTTTTCGGCAAAATCCCACCAAGTAAAGAAGCTGCTGAATTACAAGAATTAATATTTAAGCTATTCATATCTTGAATTGCTCCCATTAATTGATCTAACACGCTTTTTATTTGCGGGGCTGCAGTTTGCATTGCAATTTGGATCCCAAAAGCAATTGATTGCTTCCCAATATTATTAACCAGAGCTAAAAACTGCTCTTTATTAATAAAAGAAAATGCTCCTCCAAACAGATCAATTGCGCCACAACCAAAAGAATAATTGGGAGGCATTACCTCAAACATACTGGCGTTTTCAACCGACCCTCTTAACATTAAACTACCATTAGAGTAATATCCTCCTTGTTGGTTATTAAATGAATGTGGACTTGTTACATTATTAGCATAACCTAAATTATCAAAAAATTTATTTAAATCTTCCCCAACCCCAGCGAGGGTTATAGAACTATACATGGTAAATATAGTAATAATTAATCTTTTCATGGTTTACTTTCTCTGGTTAATAAATCTATACGTTCTATGATTTCTTCTTCTGAAATCGCGCCTATTGCAATAGGAAAAACTTTGTGCGCTTTAGGCTCAACCATAATTAAAGCGGGTACCGCACCAATTTTAAGCTTGCCTACCATGCCATTATCAGTGCGCGCATTGGGAAATTCATCAGTTGCTTTACCATCCAAAGTAATAGCAATTAAATTCCAATTGTATTTATTAGCAAAACTTTTAACTGTTGGTCCAAAAACGCCGCAATAACGACAGTTACTCGTAAATATATAAAATAATCCATGAGTTTGACTTAACTTTGCAATTTTGGCACTTACGTTTGCAGTTTTTTGCTCATTATATATTTCTTTGGCGATTTGGTTAACCGGATAGGTTTTTAAAAAATCTAGTTCAGGATTCATTAAATTTACTTGCTGGAGCTTTATGCTGAAATTATAACTTTGATCTATAATTTTGTTGCGTAATTTAATAAAATTAATTAAATTTTGCTTAGTTGGCTGTTTAATTGCGATCTTTAGTACTCGATCTAATTCTGCCTTTTCAAAGTCAACTTGAGCTACTGGATCTATTGGATTTTGGCTTAATTTTTTACCTTCTATTAGTATATGATCTTTATACCAAAACCAACCAGAAGTTTTATCTTGAAAAAAGAGATCTTCACTACAAGCATTAGCTGTCGAATTCATTAATATGATAAATAAATACTTCGTCATTTTTCACCCTGCATTTGAGTTTTAAAATCTGCTTGGATCTCTTTTAATTTTTGCTGTAATTTTTGATTCATCTCAGCAGGATTTTTCAATTTTGGCTTAAGATCGGAAAAAGCATCCACTAAATTAAGTTTCGAAAAATCAATCCTCGTTAACTCCTCAATAGTTAATCCTCTACAATTAGGCTCTTTAGGTGATCCAAAGTTCAGATCAAGTTGTATTCTTCCTTGCTCTTGGATTGCTTTAGTAAGTTTTGAATGGAAACAACAAAAATTAGTTTTTCTACGTAAACAAATTCCAGTAATTGGAGCTCTTTCTGCACAAAAACGCCCGACTTTAACACATAATCCTTTGCGGCGATTCTCTGCTAATTGTTTTTCGGTCTCACTACAATCTACCAATCCTAAATCTTTAGCCCAACCAGATAATTTGCAACAATTCTTAATTCCTATACATAATCTATTACAACCTTGAGTTGCACCTTTGAAAATATAATTAACATCAGCTTTAATATCTGCTTGCATTTGAGCAAATACATCTAATTGTGCAATACTTGCTAACATTTCATCATTTGGTGCGTAATCAGTATTAAAACATTCGCCTTCCAAACAAAATGGTCTTTCATATTTAGTTGATTGTTGAACATTGTCTTCTAACAATGGACATTGATATTTTTGCTCCCAAATATAGCACTTATCTTTTTCTTGTTGTTTTACTGTAAAAATACATTTGGAATTTAAAGGAGAACAACCTTGATTTAAAAGTGGTTCACAACTAATTTTAACCGGATATTTGCACTCATAAGTATATTGATATTTCCAGCAAGGCCTTATTATAGTTTCTCCATTAATAACATGGGGTTCTTTGTCTAAGCATTCTTCTTTAATTACTTTACATTCATTAGTAGCTTTTCTTGCTTCTAATGCATGACATTCTGAAATCCAATCTATTCCTCCCTCTTCTATCACCTGTTTAGGATGAGCAATCTCATAGTGAGCATATACAATTCCGTTACCGTGGAAAGTAACTCTCGCCGGATGATATTTACCATCTTCTAACAAAATTTCACTATAATGATAAGATAGATTTTCATTGCGACGATGAAAACAACCAAGACTTCTAGAATTTCGTTCTATTCTTTCAGGTATGACAGTTACTTGTGGCAACTTTAAATACTTAATACATTGATGTTCTTCAGGCGCTCTTGAATGCTGACAAGTTTTGATTTCGTATTTAGAGTTTTGAGTAACAACTCTTTCTCTAATGCCATCTATGATTAATTCTTGATTTGGATTTTCACTAAACTTTTCAGCGGTTGCAATTAACTTTAAATCGATTATTTCATCAAACCTAGGTCTAGAATTATCGGCTTTTATTATTTGCGCTCCCAGGATCTCTTTTAATCCATGATTTGCGCCAGCTTGTTCTAAACGGCTTGGTTCAAGACTTTGATTTTGCCGCCAAATTGCCTGTTTTTCTGGCTCTCTTTCATACTGTATACTACCAATATAGTTGGCCCCTGCTTGATAATCAGGTAAAGTTAAATTTTTAATTGTTTGATCTTGCAAAAAAACATCTATTGCTGCTTTCCCTTTCTCTGGATTTGCTTCTAAAGAGTTTATAAAGGTTAAAAAAATAGCAAATATTAATCTCATTTTTGATCTCCTAATATTTGGGCTGCTTGTTCTTTTAACTCACCATTTTTAGCAAATTCTTTTAACGCATATTTTAAACTTATGTTTCCGGCAACTTGGTCGTATTTTTTAATAGTTGGATTATTTAACAAAATAACTGGTACTTTAGTAATATTATACTGTGCAAAAAGAGTTGGATTAATTATCAAACCACCACCCGCTGTAGTTATAATTGATTGCAACAACGTTACTGTATCTTTATAACTATTATTCTTTAACCCCCTTAAAACTACTAATCCTTTATAATGTAAACCTTCTTTAATAAGCTCTATTAATCTAATTTGAGGGATCGATAATGAAGCAAACACATAAAGCTCAGTTTCCCTCAAAGAACCCTCTTGTTCTTCTAATTTTAATTCATTCACCCAATCAAGATTTAGCTCTCTTTTAAAATTTAAATTACTATTTTTAATAATAGATCCCGCATGTAATTGATGTCTTAATGCATTTTTATTAGCTTCTAGAATAAAATCATTAAGCTCTGGCAAATGCTTCTTTACAATAAGATCTTGTGAACCAATTAAATCATCAAGCTCTTCTGCTTTAACAGAAGTACCTAATAAAATTAAGATCATTATAAAACGCAACAATTTCTTTTGCGCCAAATCAAATATACAAAATCTTCGCCTTTCCACGGATACTCTCTTCCTGCTTCTAATAACACGCTACCTTTACCCATCGGATGACAACCTAAATCTTTTTTAGTGGCAGCCATTGGATAAAGCATTTGAGTTCTATATTGTTTTTTTCTAATAACTGGCATTACATATTTGCCACATAAAGCATGAATACCACAAGTACCCATCGCCATTCCTTGCCGATGCATTTTAGCAGTCATCCTCTGGATTAATAATAACGACGCCTGTACTCCTCCTGCATGATCTTCAACGCTGCCAGTAAAAGGATAAATGCCTCCTTGACAACCCGCACACCAAAAAAACGGATCCCTTGAATAACTTACTGATGCTGTAGCACAATCAATGCTACATGCAGCTTGCGCTAATGGATTTGCAAACAAAAACACTTCAGGCGATAAAATTGCTGAGATCTCATCATCATTCCAAGTTGGATCTAACTCGGTTAAATATGCAAGATCTATTTGTTGTTTATCAAGACAAATAAAATCAACTAATAACTCCAACCAATAAATTACTGGATATATATACCAATGGACATGATAAAAACTATGCTCTTTAGCCCTTTTACGATCGCCCGTGATACTATGAGTGCCTTTTTTTGAACTGTTATTAAAACATAACCCTCCCATACCTACTAAACAATAAGGAGTTCTGGTAACGTCTACCATCCTAACTGGTTCCCAAAACCCAACCGGTACTCCCGGTACAGGGATCATAGCCTTTGGACAAAAACAGATTAAATTATTAGGATTATCTGGATCGCTAGAACTTAATCCCTTATTGACCTTGATCGGACCAATAGTTATTGGGAATAAACAACTCCAACATAGATCGGTAATAGGATTAATAAATTTACCTATACATTTAGCATCTACATTAAAATTTATAACTAATAAAATTAAGAGAAGTTTTTTAATTTTCATAATCTAACTTGATTTCTGTAATTTTTAATCTTTTATCTTGTTGTTCAACTAATGCTGGTACTTGCATAATATTAAATTTTTTTATTAACCACCCAAATTGATCAAAATACACTGGCTTTTGCAACTCTTGCATTAAATCTAATGGCTTACCTGCAGTTAAAATTAATTTTAACTTTTTGCGTTTTAATTCTTGTAAAGCAAACTTTTTTTGTTTAGCAGAATTACCATCGAAAAACAGCCAAGTTCCTTTAAAACTATAAGTGTTTAATGGATTAATCTTTTCTCCTTTTTGTTTAAATATATTACCTTTATGATCTCTTAAATCTTCTTCCACCGTAATTGTTGGATCATAATAAAATTCTCGCGGCTTTATAGTTTCTGGTAGTTTATTAGCTACTGGTTCTACCATTCTTTGTTTTACTTTGTTTTGCATATAACGTTGCTGTTCTTCTAATTCACCGGTTTGTTCCAAATAATGTAGTTTATTCATGATTACTTTTAATAAATCTTCTTCTACTATAGGAAAAGTTTCTCCTAGTTCTCCTAAATCTTTACTCAAGCAAGAACTAATTAATATTACACTACCAAATAGGATATACTTTACCTTCAATATAATTCCCCCTTACCAATCCAAATTCCTGATATCTAGAATCAAAAGAATCATTATGTTCTGCTATTACAAAAAAATATTGCTGAGGAATAGTTTGAGCAACCATTGGCGTTAATTTTTTATGATCTTTAGTTTTTTCTTTTAATTTAACATGTTTTATACCGTTTACTAAAACATACTCGCCTTCGATGGTCACAACGTCCCCAGCAATCCCAACTATTTTTTTTGTAAAATGCTGATCTTGAGTATATTTAGTTACAAAATTTTTTATCGCAATCAAATCTCCTTTTTTCCAATTATTACCTTTTACTAAAAAATATAATTTATATGGTAAACTATCGCTTCTAGTAAATAATAACGCAGTTTTAAATGGAGCTATAAACAACATGATCCCAAAGAATAATATAATGTAAGATCCTAATTTTTTAGTTTGTTTTCTGATCATCAATTTTATTAAACCCCATAATTTCTATAAAATGTTTTGTATAATCACTGGATGTATGTTTAGATAACAGCTGGCCTTTATTAACTACAATAGTTTTAGCTGGCATTTGCTCTATAGCGTAATTGAATTTTTCTTTAAAATCTTTATGGATCTCTTCCAGCGATGTTTTAGATTTTGCAGTTGCCACAGAATAAGTGTGTATGATTTTTTTAAGATCTAATTCTATAACGTTAACATCTCGATTAGAGCTCATTAAAATTGCTGATAATAACAAACCTAATATAATGCCCACTAAAAATAAGATCCATTTACCATTAATAGCTAACAGTTCTTTAATGTTCATTGGCTAACCTCTCTAAAGCGTCACTCAATGATATTCCTTGTTGACGCAACAATTCTATTTGTTGAAATTCTTTGGCGTCCGTGGTATATAATAATTGCGAAAAGCGATCCAAATATAATCTTCCAACTACAAAACCTGTTGGCATAATAATGAAACATTCCGAATAGCGATCTTTTACTGTTTTTATGGTTTTTAAAACTTTT
>CAIKKE010000019.1 GCA_903827925.1 uncultured Francisellaceae bacterium | reverse complement strand
TTATTTATATTGATTATATTTATTTTTTTATTATATTACACGGTATTTCAGTTTATATGTTAAAAATTTTACAAATCATTTCAAATATTAAATTATTCTTGCAAGCCCCATTAATCATTTGTTTTTTATCTAGCTTAATTTTGTTTGGGTGTTCTAAAGATAATCTAGATCTTTATTCTGGTTTAACTGCAGAGCAAATTTATCATCAAGGTAAACAGCGGGTGCAGCAAGGTAAATTTCCTGATGCAATTAAAGATTTTCAAGCTCTAGAAGTTAATTATCCTTATGGAATTTATGCGGATCGAGCAAAATTATCTTTAGTGCATTGTTATTATGCTCAAAAAAATTATCCTCAAGTAAAAGCAGTAGCAGAAAGGTTTTTACGTATGTACCCTAATCATTTACATGCGGATTATGTGCATTATATGCAAGGAGTTGCTAGTTATGAACAATATTATACTTATGTATATCGAGTATTTAATATCAATCGTAGTAAAAGGGAATCTGCGTTAGCAATTCAAGCTTTTGACGACTTCAAGGTATTGTTAGAAAGATTTCCAAAATCTAGGTATGCTTCAGATGCCAGAAAAAGGATGGTTCATTTAAAAAATTATATTGCTTCTAGTGAATTGCATATATCTAAGTATTATTTAGCTAGAGGTGCATATTTAGCTGCAGCTAATAGAGCTAAAGGGATCCTGGTTAATTTTGATGATACTGTAATAATTAAAGATGCATTACAAGTTATGGTTGAGGCTTATCATAAATTAAATATGCCAGAGTTAGAACAACAAGCGAGTAACTTGCTAAATACTAATTTTGGTTCTATTAATATTAACAGTGTTACAAAGAAAAAATAATAAAATTTGGCCAATTTGTATAGTTAGTTTTTGTTGGTCTACAGCATCTATGATGGTTACTTGCGTGTTGCCGGTATATTTAACTGAGCAATTACATGTTGGGTATGCCAAAATTGGTTATTTAGAAGGTACAGTAATTTTTTGTGCTTTTATAACTAAAGTATTTTCTGGTATTTTGAGTGATTACTTACGAAAAAGACATTTATTAATATTAATAGGCAGTATTTTAGGAATAATAACTAAACCAATGTTGGCTATAGCTAACACTTATTCATTGGTTCTATTAGCAAGGTTTATAGATCGTTTTGCTAAAGGGATCAGATCGGCTCCCACAGATGCTTTAATTGCGGATTTAAATCCCAACACTCTTAATTATGCGTTTGGTTTAAGACAAGCTATATATATATTAGGTGCGGTTTTTGGAGCAGTATTATCAATATTGATTATGTTTTTGATTGGTCAAAGGTATAATATTATTTTTTATATTGCAGTTATACCTGCGATATTAGCCGTGATTATTCTATGTTTATTTGTAAAAGATAACAATACTAAATTAATTGCTAAAAAAAAATTTAAATTAAATTTTAGTGATTTTAAAAAATTTCCTATATATTATTGGGCTATTTTAGTCATTACATTTTTTTTAATGATTGCTAGATTTAGTGAATCTTTTTTATCTTTAAAAGTAAAGCAATTTGGATGGCCAATATTTTGGTTACCATTAATTATAATTATTTCTGATCTTAGCCATTCATTGTTTGCTTTTCTTACTCGCAATTTTGCAACTAAAATGGCAGGGGAAAAACTATTGTTCTGTGGTTTAATAATACTGATTATTGCTAATATAACTTGGTTATTTGCTAATAATAATTTAATGCTTATAGTAGCTATTATTTTAACTGGTATGCATTTAGGGGTAACCCAAGGTATATTAAGAACTTTAATTGCGATGAGTTCTTTACATATTAATCCTAACATTAATGGTACTGCATTTTCTTTATTTTATTTAGTTAGTGGTTGTGGGGTGTTTATTGGTAATTTAATTGCAGGATTATTAGCTGAAAAATTTTGGTTATCTTCAATATTTATTGGCGGGACGATAGCTTCTAGTATAGCGTTGTTATTGTTGTTAGGAATAAAATTTCATCAGAAAAAACTTAATAGGTCCTTAATGATTTTCTAGGCTTTTTAATTTTCGTCGAACTGAGGTTAATATTTTTTTGTTTAACTTGTAAAAATTATTTTTGGACAATGGCTAATATTATTTTGTGATTTTGGTAAGCAACCTTTGGAATGTATCTAATAAAGGTTGATGTTTTATTTCTTGAGTTATAATATTTTCAATTAATTTTGCAGTATTTACAGTAATATAAATATTTTGTTTAATATTAGATTTAATTAAAGATTTATAATATTCATTAATATTATCATGATATTTATATAAATCTTCTTGTAAATAATCGATTTTAATCGATATTGAACTAAGGCCTGCCAATAACGGACTACTTTTTCTTAATTGTTCTAATAAATCCATTTTTAAAAAATTTAATTGATGCTTCCATGCAGGACTATTAGTCACTAAAGTTAATACCCCTTCTTGTAAATTAGCTATATTACAATGGTTCTTAATTACTTCAGGTAAAAAATTAGGTATGATCTGCTTAATTTGTTCTAGTTGCTGCAATTTATTAAAAAGCTTACCCATTATTGGTGAATTTTTTAATAATAATCCAATTGATTTAAAATTATTATAATGATTATATTTCATAATTTTATATTATTTATTAATTAT
>CAIKKE010000018.1 GCA_903827925.1 uncultured Francisellaceae bacterium | reverse complement strand
GGTTGACAGATCTGTGTGTAACGTTTGCTTATCATTATCAAAACTTAATTCTAACTTTTTCTGTAAACTTTGGTCTGCATTTATTAATTGCTTAAGCATCTCAAATGTATCCCGAGATACAGTTCCTAATAAAATAATAGCTTTTGATGGTTTACTTTCTATAGATAACTTTATACACATCAAATAAAAACTAGCTAATCGTTCATTAACATACGGTTCACTATTATTAACATAAGCAAAAAATAAATCATGATTTTTTATATAATTATCAAATAAATCATGATTAATATCTTCGCCTATAATTTTTTTTTGTTCCTCTGATGATAAATTTTGAAAAATATATTTGTTACATAAAATACTTCTATTTTCAAAATACATTCCTAATTGTTGTGTTTTTTGGTCTGATTCAGATGATAAATAATCTATTTCATTAATCATTCCTGGGCCAGTATAAAAATAAAAAATATCTTTACGTTTGCGGGCAATATCTTCAACTCCTTCACGAGCTAACCTACATGCACCAAATAAAATTTTGATCGAATCGTGACCATACTCACTAGCAAGAATAATTGGTTTATTAAAAGCTAATAATTTTTTAAACCCTATATTTTCAAGATACTCAACTGTTGGGTAAACCATGATAGCATTAGATAATAATAACATGTAATAAGTAATTGCTGTTGTTTCTCTAGACTGGTATAGACATGTCCAATGGTAATCTTCAACAATTACCACAGTGATATTGGAACTCTTTAATAAATCTAGATCCCTTAAAAAATGTTTCAGTTGAAGTAAATTAGTTTTAATACTATCAAATGAATTTGCTTTACCTGCACTATTAATTATCCAATTAATTTCATAATGATTTGTAGATAAAACTTGAATTATTTTCAAAGCGCTAAATATATCTCCCTTTGTATTGTTTGGAGCATTAGTTACAATGGTTATGGTTTTTGCTCTATTATTAGCAACCAAATCTAATGGCTTAGTTAAATCACACATTTTTTCTAAAAATTTTATTATATATTCTAGTGGTGGTGGTTCTAATAAATCTTTAAATTTTTCTCTAATAAATTCACTATCCAACATACATTTAATTAGCTCTGGATTGCCATGGTTTATAATAATAAGGCATAACTTATTGGTAAATATATGGTTAACATATGGATTATTTAAAATGAAATTTATAGTATCAATGCCAGCATTTATTGCATCTTCACATAAACTATAGAATTTATTCGATTGATCTTGATCAATTAATGTTTTTATAAATTTATCAATATCTCGATAATGTTTATTTTTTATCATTTTGATTAATGTTGGTAAATTTTCTTCCATTTTATCATTTCCAGTTAGTAAATTTTCTTCTATTTCAGTAATACAAGATATTATACATATACAGACCCACATTGTTAAGTATGGTTTTCATTTTGTTGGAGGCATAATTATACCTAAAATTTTTGCATCGCAAAAACCCAGTAATTAACATAAAATTTGCGACATAACCCTGTTGCAGCTTGGTTAAAACTTTTTCCGCTTTCTTGGTTTTTTCGTTTTTCTTGGTTTTCTTGGTTTCTTGGTTTTCTTGGTTTTTTCGTTTTAATTCTAAATCTATTTCTTTTGGAATGTTACGTATATCAAATTTTATTTGTTAATATAATATGTTAACATTATTAATTAATATTTATTATTATTTATTATAAAAGTGTTTTATATGACTAACGTATATTTAAATGTAAATTTTACTGAAAAAGATCAAGTTAAATTATTAGGTGGGCGTTGGGATAGTACAGTAAAAAAATGGTACGTACCTAGCGGTTTAGATTTAAGTAATTTTAGTAAATGGTTGTCAGATGAACAATTATTTACAACTAATTTGGTAGCACAAGATGCAGGCAATAGTTATAGTTTGCAAGTTAATAATAATCAAAATATTAATAATTTAAATGTTCAAAATCAAAATAGCATATCTTTATCTCAATTATTACAAAAAGTAAGTTTAGCTATTCAAAATATTAAGCCAAACAAAGAATGGATCAGGGCGGAGATCAGTGAAGTTGTTTTGCATAAAACAACTAATCATTGTTACTTAGAATTAATTGAAACTTGTAAGGGAGTATTGTTAAGTAAAGTTAAAGCGATTATTTTAAAAGATGATTATCCGGAGTTATTTGCTAAGTTTAAACAAGTAACTGGAGATTTTCTAAAACCTGGAATGCAAGTTTTAATCTTGGTTAAATTAAATTTTAGTATTCAATACGGGTTAAGTGTCTATATTAAAGATTTAGATCCGAATTACACTCTCGGGGATTTAGCAGCTAAGCTTGCGGCTATTCGAGAGAGTTTAAAGAAAGAAGGGATTTATAATTTAAATAAGCAATTACCAATACCCTATGATTTTACTAGAATTGCGGTATTAAGTCCTAGTAACGCTGCTGCTTTGGGAGATTTTAACCGTGAAGCTGCATTGCTGCAAAAGCATAATTTATGTAATTTTTATTATTATACTGCACAATTTCAAGGCGAGAAAGCGATTGTCGAAATTTGTTTAGCATTAAACAATATATTTAGAGATCATAATTCCATAGATTTTGATGCAATTGTAATTATTCGTGGAGGTGGGGCTGCTATGGATTTAGCTTGGTTAAATGATTATCAAATTGCTAAATTAGTTTGTGAAAGTAAAGTTGTGGTGTTTTCAGGGATCGGGCATGAAAGAGATAATACAATTATTGATGAAGTTGCTGGGTTTAGATTTGATACTCCTTCTAAAGTAATTGCTCATATTTTCGGAGTCATTGTTGGAAATGCTCAACAAGCAGACATAGATCTTAAAGATATTAAAGATTTAATATCTAATCTTTATATAAATAATTATAATTTTGTAACTACTGAGATGAATAAAATTTTAAAAATAACCGAACTTAATGTTTTACAAGTAAAACAAAATTTAAAACAACAATATACCAAAATTCATCAACATTGTAGATTATCTGTTAATTATATTAATTTGCAATTAATAGAATATTTAAAAAATATAAAAATTATTTTACCAAAATTATATTTATATATAGATCAAGAGTTAAATTTAAATTTTGATGAATTATTAAGAAATATTAAAGAGCTACACTATAGAAAATTCCAAGAAATCCAAGAATTATTAACTAATATAATTAGTTTAGGACCTAAAGCTACTTTAGAAAGGGGGTATGCCTTGGTTCGAGATATTGCTCATCCTAATCAAGTATTAGTTTCTAAGGAACAAGCAAAAAATTGTAAAGATATGTATTTGGAATTTCATGATGGATGTTTAAAAATTAGCAATAACGGAGAAGTATAATTATGAAAGACAAACAAGAAGTTAAACAAAAATTTACCCCTAATTATGAAATTTTAAAAGAAATAGCTGAAAATTTACGTTTACAAAGAGAAGTGAATATAGATGAATTGGTACCTATGATTGAAAAAGCAACTAAAGCATATAAAATTTGTAAAGATAGATTAGAAGAAGTTAAAATTGCATTAGAGAAATATATCCCGCAAAATACTGATTCAGAATTGTCGGATTAATTTATTTAATTTGATTTGTTTAATTTTTTTAAGTTTATTAAGTAATTTTATGTATCTTCTCCATAATTAAGGGTAAAGGTAAATTCTTAAAATAATAAAGGCTGTAAAACAAGGCATTTGTTGCTATAAGGCAATAAACTTACCATTAATTATGGAGAAGATACAATTTTATCAAGGAGATTCTTTTGGGTTGTATAACTAGATTTGCGCCGAGTCCTACAGGGGATCTGCATATAGGTAGCGTGCGTACCGCATTATATTGTTGGTTATTTGCTAGAAAAAATCAAGGCAAACTGATTTTACGCATAGAAGATACTGATTTAGAGAGATCTACCCAAGAATCGGTGCAGATAATTTTAGATGGATTAAAATGGTTAAATTTAACTTGGGATATTGGTCCAATTTTTCAATCAGAGCGTTTTGCCAGATATAGAGAGGTTGCCGAGAAATTATTAGAACAACAACTTGCTTATCGTTGTGATTGTAGCAGGGAACGTTTAGAAAATTTACGTAATTTACAAATGAAAAATAAACAAAAGCCTAAATATGATGGTTATTGTAGAAATAAGCATTTACCTAAAGATCATAATATACCATATGTAATTAGATTTAAAAATCCTTTAGATGGTTATGTGGAATTTGAGGATTTAGTAAGGGGTAAGATTAAAACTTCTAATCAAGAATTAGATGATTTAATTTTGATCCGTTCAGATAATACTCCAACGTATAATTTTACAGTTGTAATTGATGATCTGGATATGAACATTACAGATGTTATTCGAGGTGAAGATCATATCAGTAATACTCCCAAACAAATAAATTTATTTAAAGCTTTAGGGGTGAATTTTCCTCGTTATGCTCATATTTCAATGATTTTAGGGGCAGATGGAGCTAAATTATCTAAACGTCATGGTGCGGCTAGTGTGTTGGATTATCAAAAACTAGGAATTTTACCAGAAGCATTATTAAATTATCTAGTTAGATTAGGTTGGTCACATAAAGATCAAGAAATATTTTCATTACAAGAAATGATTGATTTGTTTGAAATTAAAAACGTCAATAAATCAGCAGCTATTTTTAATTTAGACAAATTATTTTGGTTAAATCAACATTATATTATGCATAGCGATAGTGTGGGTTTAATTGATCCGTTTAAACAACAATTACAAGCATTGTTTAATATAAATGATGCTGTATTATCTAGTAAAATTGTTAAAATTATTGATTTATATAAAACTCGCGTAAAGACTTTAAAAGAAATGGCTGAAGAAAGTATTTATCTTTTTCAAGATGATTTTAATATAGATTTTAATAATTATCCTGAAATATTAAAAAATATTAATAATAATCCTAATGTTTTAAACGCAATAAAGCAATTATTATTGGAGTTTAAAAATTTAATAACATGGGATGCTAATAATATACATAATTTATTAAAAACTATTGTTACGAATTTTAATTTAAAGTTTAGTGAATTGGCTATACCTTTAAGAGTTATAGTAACTGGTAAAGAGCAAACTCCTTCAATTGATAAAGTGTTAGAATTAATTGGAAAATCTCAAATAGTAGTTAGAATAACTAAAGGGGTAGCAATGGTTGATATGTAAACTGTTTTTTAACAACATTGTTAGAGGAAGAAGAAGTATCTTTTGAAGGGGTAGAGGAAGTTGGTTCTGGAGTATAATGCTTTAATTGAGAAAAAAGAAACATTTGATTTTCTGCAGATTCTGTTATTTGAGATGAAAGATTTTCTAAATGAGTAGCATAATTGTTTAAATATAAAAAAAGATTTAAATTATTAGCTGCATTAAATGATATAGATTTTTGATTAACTAATTCTAAATATTCATAAGCTTTTTTAAATTCTTTTTTATTTAGATAAAATCTTGCAAAGTAATAAAATACACTAGAATCATCTTCTTGATTTAAAATGTTAGTATATTTGATAAATTTTTCAGTAATATCTTTTTGTATTATTAGCATTTTGGATGTATTTTGTTGCAATTTACAGATTAAAAGTTCATCATTTATAATGTTTTCTTGTTTGCAGATTTGATTTAAATTTTCTATGCTATTATCTAAATTATTAATTTTAGATAAATAATTTTCTAATTTATTTTTAATGTTCATTAAAACGCTATTTTGGACTAGATCGTTATAAATAGGTTGTAAACATGTATATTCTTTAGGTAATAGGTTGAATGTTTTTTGAAATTTAATAGGATTATTTAAGTTATATTGAGCAAAACAAACGTCAAATTTTGTAAGATTGGAATATTTATTGATTAAAATTTTAATCATATTAAATATGTTTAATAGCTGAAATTTTTCTCTTTCTAATATTATTTCAACTTTATTATCTTCCGAATAGCAATTAAATAAATTTTCATAATTATTTAAATTTATAAAATTTATTTCTATAGAATGTAGTTTTTTAAGAATATTTGTTTTAATTAATTCTTCTAAATATTGTTCTTTAATAGTAGTTAAAATCCTGCAAATAAATGCTTCTTGTAAAATTAAGCCACCACTTATTTTTAATCCTTGTAAATTTTTATTTTGCAATAATGAAATAGTTTCTTGAAAAGAATCTGAATCATATGGGTTTTTGATTTGCAAAAAGAATTTTTTGGGTTGAATATGTAATTCTTGCTGTAGTTCTTTGATTATATTTATAAATTTGGTTGTTTTTGCTTTAATTTTTTGATTTTTTTTTGAAGGAAGCTTGTTAATTAAATGACAACTTAAAGTTATAGTTAAATTTTCATTAACTAATTTATAAATTGTAGCTAAAATTAGCTTTATTGTATATAACATACCATTATAATATTCTTCAGTAATATTGTCGCCTAAAGTATGAAAATTAAATGGCCCAATAGGTTCTATATTTTGAATATTTAAAGTTATATTTATTAAATTGTCTTCATGAATATTAGATTGATTATTATAAAATAATTTAATTTCTTTTAAAGCTTTTCTTAAATCATTTAAATTCAATATCTCGTAATTGTGCATTTTATATCCCTATATTGTATCTTATGCTATATTATTATAATTAAATTATCAATTATAATAATATAATTTTTTCACAATTTTCTTTAAAAATATTTTGAACAAACACTAAATATATAGTTGTAGTTCTTAGATTATATTAATATTTATAAATATTAACCGATAATATTTATATGTTTAGGCTAATAAAAGAAAAAATTGACAAGATTAATAAAATTGATATTTTATATAATCATAAATCTATTGCTATAACAATTGTAAGTTTGATTTTAGTTGTTTTATTTGGTCATTATGTAAGGTGTTTATTTAAAGCCAAGTTTGCTAACAACATTCAAAATTTTGTGGTTACAGCACATGCAGTTCAAAAAAAAGATATTCCAATTATTATTAATGCCAATGGCAAAGTGCAATCTATAACTAGTGTTTTAATTAAGCCCCAAGTTGATGGTATTATCTTAAATGCATATTTTAAAGAAGGTGCTATGGTTACTAAAGGACAATTATTATTTGAAATAGATCCTTCTACTTTGCAGGCGATATATAATCAAGCAACAGCCAATTTAAATCGTAGTCTAGCTGATTTAAAAAATGCTGAATTACAATTAGATAAATATACCAAATTGTATCAAAAAAAATTTATTGCAGAACAAGATTACCAACAAATTTTAGCAAATTTTAAAATTTCTAAAGCTAACAATGAAGCTGCAACCGCTGCATTAGATGCTAGTAAAGTACAATTGGATTTTACTAAGATATACTCACCTATTAATGGAATTGCAGGACAAATTTTAGTTAAACCTGGTAATGTAATCAAAATGGTAAGTAATGTTGGGTTAGTTAATATTAATCAATTAAATCCTATCCAAGTAGCATTTACTGTTCCAGATGAATATTTAGCTGAATTATCTAGAAATATTGGTCAATTAGAAAAATTTAAAGTCAAGTTGACTGATTATGATAAAATAGGTAGGTTAGTATTTTTAGATAATCATGTGGATGAATTAAGTGGTACTATATTATTAAAAGCAGAATTTTGTAACGCTAATTATGCATTATGGCCTGGTAAATTTGTAAATATTGATCTACATATTAAAACCTTACCTCAAGCATTAGTAGTTCCTAATCGTGCAGTACAATTTGGTCAACAAGGTAATTATGTTTATGTTGTTGAAAAAATTAAAACTTTTAAAAACAGTTATATTGGTAAAACCAAAAGAATTTCAGTAAAAATTACTGAAATATTTAACAATGAAACTGTGATTTCAGATGGATTGCAAGCTGATCAACTAGTGGTTACCGAAGGACATGGGCACTTAACAGATAACATGATAGTTGAAATTTATGCAGATCAGTAAAATTTTTATACACAGACCAGTAGGCACTACTTTGTTAATGTTTGCCTTATTATTTTTTGGAATTTACAGCTATCATTTATTACCAGTAAGCCAATTACCAGATATATATTTTCCAACAATTGTTGTTAATGCTAGTTTACCTGGAGCGAGCCCTGAAACTATGTCGAATTCAGTAGCTACTCCATTAGAGAAAAGATTTTCAGCAATTGCAGGCATAGATTCTATTACTTCTAATAATTCTCAAGGTAGTACTCAAATTACTTTACAATTTTCTTTAAATAAAAATATAGATAGTGCAGCCTTAGATGTTCAAGCTGCAATTTCAGCTAGTGCTGCAGATCTTCCTAGTAATATGCTACATCCTCCAGTATATGTAAGAATTAATCCAGCAGAGGCTCCGATTTTATATTTATCAATGTATTCTGATACTGAACCATTGTTTGTTGTAGATAATTATGCTGAAAAATTATTTGGACAGAAATTATCTATGGTTAATGGTGTGGCGCAAGTAAGTATTTATGGTTCTCAAAAATATGCAACCAGAATAAGTTTAGATCCTATTAAATTATCAACATATCAATTATCTATTTTAGACGTCAAACAAGCTTTATCTAGAGCTAATATTAATTTACCTACTGGAAGTTTAAGTAGTAAACTTCAGGAATTACCTATAAAAGTAAATAGTCAATTATATAATACTAAAGAGTATGAAGAGTTAATTGTTGCCTATAGAAATGGTTCACCAATTAAATTAAAGCAAATAGGTACTGCAATAGATAGCGTAGAGAATACTAAAGTTGCTAGTTGGTTTAATGATAAACGTAGTATTATATTAGCAATTCAAAGGCAACCAGGCACTAATACTATAGAAGTTGTTAATAATATATATAAAGAATTAGCCAAGTTAAAAAAGCAATTACCCGTTACTATTAAAATAGTTACGATGTATGATCGATCTCCTGCGGTTAAATTAGCAGTCAATGATGTTGAACATACTTTGTTAATATCTGCATTATTAGTAATTATGGTAATTTTTATATTTTTACGTAATATCACTGCTGCAATCATTATTAGTTTAGTATTACCTTTATCAATTATTGGAACTTTTGCTTTTATGCAATTGTTAGGATTTAGTTTAAATATTATTTCATTATTGGCTTTAACTTTGGTGGTTGGGTTCGTAGTAGATGATGCAATTGTGGTTTTGGAAAATATTACTCGACATTTAGAACAAGGAGAAGATCGATTAAATGCTGCTTTAAACGGAGTAAAAGAAATCGCTTTTACCGTGGTTTCAATTACTTTGTCTTTAGTTGTAGTATTTATTCCGATTTTATTTATGGGAGGAATTTTAGGTAAATTATTTAATGAGTTTGCGGTTACCACTGTGATTACCATTTTATTGTCAGGGGTAATTTCTTTGAGTTTAACCCCCATGTTAGCTAGTAGATGGTTAAGAGTTGCTAAAATTAATAACGATAAATTACAATCTAATACAAATGATTTAAAAAACAACAAATACAATGTTTTCTTAAACAAAATATTCACTTTAAGTGAAAAAACTTTTGATGCAATGTTTAATTATTACAAAGTTAGTTTATTATGGACTTTAAAGCATAAAAAAATTATTTTAAATACTTTTTTATTAACTATTTTATTTAGTTTAATATTTTTTAAATTAATATCCAAAGGTTTTATTACAGATCAAGATGTTGGTAATTTTATTGCTTTTACTGAAGCTGATGCTGACATTAGTTTCTCTTTGATGGTTCAAAGACAAAAACAGGTAGCGGATATTATTAGATCTCATCCAGATGTAGAAAATATTATTTATAATGTTGGAGCAAGCGGTTTAAGTCAAACTCTTAATTCAGGGTTTATTATTGTCAAATTAAAACCATATAATCAGCGTCATAGAGTAAATGTTATTATTAATCAATTAAGGGATAAAGTAAACAGTATTTCTGGAATGAAAGTGTTTTTGCAAAATGTTCCAACAATTCCAATTGGTGCTAAAATGACTAAAGGAGTGTATCAATATGTACTTTTAGATCCAAATATAAAAAAATTACAAGAATCTGTTCAATTATTGCAGCAAAAGTTAGAATTGTTACCGGAATTACAAGATGTGAATAATGATCTTAGGATGATTACTCCACAAGTTGTTGTAAAAGTTAACCGAGAAAAAGCTGCATTTTTAGATGTATCTATGGATAATATAGTAAATACTTTGTATGCTGCATTTGGATCTTTGCAAATTTCTACATTATATGCAGAATCTGATACTTATAAAGTAATGATGGAAATTAATCCTGATTATAATAATCGTGATATATTAAATAGATTAGAAGTTAGAGCTAATAATGGTAATCTAATTCCACTTGGTGCAATAGCTGCTTTAGAAGTTGGTAATGAATTATTAACTATTAATCATCAAGGTCAAATTCCGGCTGCAACTATTTCTTTTAATTTAAAACCAGGAAAATCTTTAAGCGAAGGATTAAATGCCATTGAAAAAGTGGTGGCCAAATTATCTTTGCCAGATAGTTTATCCATGCAATTTTCTGGGACTGCAGAAACTTTTAAATCTTCAGTGAAAAATTTAATTATACTATTGTTTATGGTATTTATTATTGTTTATATTTTATTAGGTATTTTATATGAAAGTTTTATCCATCCATTAACGGTATTGTCTGGGTTACCATCAGCTTTTTTTGGGGCATTATTTACATTGTTTATTTTTAAAATTGATTTAGATTTATATGGTTTTATTGGGTTAATTATTTTGATGGGGATCGTAAAAAAGAATGCTATAATGATGATAGATTTTGCATTAGAAAATCAAAGAAACAATAATTCTTTACCAGAAGAAGCGATTTACAATGCTTGTTTAACTAGATTTAGACCAATAATGATGACCACTATGTCTGCAATTTTAAGTGCGTTACCCATTGCATTAGGAATTGGTTCAGTAGCTATTGATACCCAACGTTCTTTAGGAGTTGCGGTAGTAGGAGGATTGATTTTTTCACAAGCTTTAACTTTGTATATTACGCCTGTTATTTATTTATATTTAGATGGAATGAGTTTGGCTAGTTTAAAAAATTTTGGTCGAAAATTTATAGATATTATGATGTTTAAGTCTAAAAAGATTTAATATGTATTAACAATTGATAAATTATTGGAACTTAACTAGATTAACTTAACAATTAAAATAAACAATAATCTCTGAAATTTTATAATCAATTAGACATAATATTATGATTAATATAAAAAATAAAATAGTTATAGAACCATTAAATCAAGAACTCCAAGAAGAAAAACAACCAATAGCATTCTTATTGCATCACAGTAATACAATATTTATAGATCTTCTGAAAAGCCATTTGAAGAAAGAACTCATCGAAGTACAAAAAGAAATTAACATTAACAAAGATAATTTAAATTACCAAAGTGCAATGGAGAAATTAGAAGAATATTTAAAAAGTTATGTTCCAAAACCAGGTGATATCTTTGGTGTAGAAGCTAATTTAGGTAACCCTGCAAGTACAGTTTCTTCTTGTTTTCTAGCAATTGATCAAGTATTACAAAAAAACCCAAAAGCGATTATATTTATTTTTACTAATACCAAGGAATGTATTGAAGAAACCTTAAAAAAATATCAGGGACAACAAGTATATTACATAGGAGCTCAGACTTTTGATATTACAGACCAAATTGTAGCTGGAAGAACATTTATAAACGCAGGTAAATTCCACGAATTTTATAATAATATGCAAGTTCCTGTTTCCCCAACAGCAAGTGTAACCTCCGGCCCTGTATTGTCCAACGAGGCTTGCTCTCCTAAATTACAACCTGAAAATTCCATTTTCGTGTCCTCAAATAAAATAATACAATTTTTCAAAAAAATTTCAAGTTGTTGTTCTTTCAGGTTTACTAGGAATAATGATAGTAGCATTAACAATATAGAAAAAAAATTTATAGAAGTAGTACCATATAATGTGTCAGCAACATGGCGATCGCACTCCTCAAAATCTCTACTAAAATAACAACATAGCTTTTGGCAATTATCTCTGACAAAAACAACTAAGTTTCTTTAAAATTTAGGGGGCTAGAAAAATTCATAAATTATTGGAACTTAATTAGATTAAATGAATCTAACCTAATATAATCAAGATAATTTAAGGTAATTTAATGTTTTTAATTTAAAATAAACCATAATCTCATAAATTTTATGATAAATTAGGTATAATATTATGAATAATAAAGTACATCCATTTCAAGAAAATTTACAAAAAGTAACATTAACAGATAAGGGTACAATAGAACCAAATTCAATAGCTGTAGTACCACTAAATCAAGAACCACAAGAACCAGAAGCATTCTTATTGCATCACAGTAATACATTATTTATAGATATTCTGAAAAGACATTTGAATAAGGAAAAGATTATAGTACAACAAGAAATTAACATTAATGAAAATAATTTAAATTACCAAGATGCAATGAAAACATTAAAATATTATTTTGCAAGTTATTCTCCAAAACCAGGTGATATCTTTGGTATAGAAGCTAATTTGGGGTCCCCTGGAAATGAAGTTCCTACTTGTTTTCCAGCAATTGATCGAATATTAGAAAAAAACCCAGAAGCAATTATATTTGTTTTTACCAATACTCCGGAGTGTATTAGAGCAACTTTAGAAAAATATCAGAGTCAAAAAGTATATTACATAGGAGCTCAGACTTTTGATACCACAGACAAAATTGTAGCTGGAAGAACATTTCTAAACGCAAATAAATTTTTCGAATTTTATAAAAAGTTAAAAGTTCCTGGTTCCCCAACAGCAAGTTCAACTTCAAACAACTCAGGACCTGTATTGTCCATTGCTAGCTCTCCTAAATCACAACCTGAAAATTCCACTCCTGTGGGCTGCTCAAATAAACAAAATTTTTCAAGCAGACTTGCAAGTTGTTTTCCTTGGAATTCTGATAGGAATAAATCTGATGGGAATAAGAATAAAAGTAGCACTCCAACTATGGAAGATAGTTTTACTTATGTAGCAGAAGAACATCATGTAGCAGCAAAAAATCATAAAAAAGAAAAATCTACACATAAGGTAAACAACCGTAAATAATTTTAATTATTTTATCACTTACCCCAGATTCTTTAATTAAATAATTTCTTGCATTATTTCCTATAGTTGTTCTTAACTCTTTATTATTTAACCATGCAATCATTTGTTTCGCTAATTCTTCAGGGGTTTTTACGATTTTTAATCCATTTCGAGATCTTAAATTAGTGACTATTTGTTGACAATTAGCAGTATAAGGGCCAATTGCTATTGGCAATGCTAGTGCTGCAGGTTCCAAGACATTATGTCCGCCAATATTAGGGATCAAGCTGCCTCCTACAAACGCTGCTTGACTAATTTGATAGAATTTATTTAATTCTCCTACAGAATCTACTAAATAAATT
>CAIKKE010000017.1 GCA_903827925.1 uncultured Francisellaceae bacterium | reverse complement strand
TTATTTTATTAATTTTTATATATAAATATAAATTTAAAATCAAGAGGATCAATGGAAAAAAATTTAAAAAAAATTATTAAAGGATATAAAAAATTTAAAAATAAGTATGCTCACGGTAATAAATCCATTATGAAGCATTTGTCATTAAATGGACAAAAACCAGAAATTTTAATTATTGCTTGCTGCGATTCAAGAGCTGATCCTGCATTAATTTTACAGTGTGATCCTGGTGATTTATTTGTAATTAGAAATGTTGCGAATATTGTACCACCTTTTGAAAAAGACAATATGCATCATGGTACTAGTGCTGCTTTAGAATTTGGGATCTGTCATTTAAAAGTAAGACATTTAATTTTATTAGGACATAGTCAGTGTGGAGGGATTTCATCATTATTAAATCACCAACATACTAATAATAATGATAATAACGATTTTATTAGCAATTGGGTTTCAATTATCAATATTCCATCTTGTATTGGAGATGCAAAATTTACTGATGAAGATATAGATAATTGTGCAAAACTAGCATTAAAAAAATCTTATAATAATTGTCTTTCTTTTTCTTGGCTAAATGAAAGAGTACAAAAAAAAGAATTAAATATTCATTTATGGTTTTTTGATATAAAAACTGGACAAATCTTTACTTATTCTAAAGAAGACGATGTTTATTACCCTTTAGATCCTGATAAAAAGGCAATAACATTTTTTTGACCTAAGCATTCAACGAATGCCTGAGTTCGACGAAAAATAATAGCCTACAATTAATTTTCGTCGAACTCAGGTTAACAGTTAGTTTAAGAAATTTTACCCTTATCTTTAAATTTACATAAATCCGCAACTAAACAATTATCACATTTAGGTTTAATGGCAGTACAGATATATCTACCATGTAAAACTAACCAATGATGTGCGTTTAATAAAAACTCTTTAGGAATGAATTTTAATAGCTCTAATTCAGCAACTAATGGAGTTTTAGCATTTGCCAACCCTAATCTATTAGCAACTCTAAATACATGCGTATCTACAGCTATAGTTGGTTGTTTACATAAAGTATTTAAAATTACATTAGCAGTCTTTCTACCAACACCAGGTAAGCTTATTAAGTTTTCTCTAGTAATAGGTACCTTGGAATTAAATTGATTTACTAATATTTCACACGTTTTAATAATATTAGCAGCCTTAGTTCTAAATAATCCTATAGATTTAATCAATTGACGTAAATTATCTTCATTTAAGTTTAACATCTGTTCTGGAGTATTGGCGGTTAAAAATAATGTTGAAGTCACCTTATTAACCATTTTATCCGTAGCTTGAGCCGATAACATAACTGCTATTAATAATTCAAACGCATTAGAATAATTTAATTCTGTAGTTGGATTAGGATTGGATAATTTAAATCTATTGAAAATTTGTTTAATTTTTGATTGTTTAATTTTTGATTTTTTCAAACTAATTAATCTTAATTCTAATTAACTTCATATTTATTATTTCTACTTGCTAAAAACCTCAGTTCGACGAAATTAAAAAGCTAATAGTTTTTCTCGTGTTCAACAATCAAACATAAGAAAAAACTTAATAGGTCCTTAATGATTTTCTAGGCGTTTTAATTTCGTCGAGCTGAGGTTAAAATATTAGCCAATTCTTGTTGTACTTGTTGTTTGCTATCTAAAAAAACAGCATTCTCGGTTTGTAACCGCTTAATTTTAACAGC
The DNA here is from genome assembly GCA_903827925.1 of uncultured Francisellaceae bacterium. Lineage (GTDB taxonomy): Bacteria > Pseudomonadota > Gammaproteobacteria > UBA6186 > Azoamicaceae > UBA6186. The sequence continues at coordinate 16,314 of CAIKKE010000017.1, read as the reverse complement.
TTTACGTAATTTAGCTTTTAAGACTTTTTGGTGCTTACTTAAGGAAGAATTGGCTAAAGCAATCATACTAATACAATCTACCGGACAAGGATTTACACATAACTTACAACCTATGCATTCATTAACTATTACCGTATGCATTTGGCCTAAAGCCCCTATAATTGCATCAAATGGGCAGGCTTCTAAACAAATACCACAACCAATACAACGATTTTCATCAATATTTGCGATTAACATCTTAACTTTTTCTACTTAACTCGCATTCCAGGTTCTGCACCTAAATGTGGTTCTAAGATCCATAATTGCTTATTTTCATTACTATCAGAATCATTTTCATTGCTGGCAGCTAATACCATACCTTGGGAGATCCCAAAACGCATCTTACGCTCTTTTAAATTAGCAACCATTACTGTACATTTACCAATTAAATCTTTAGGCTGATATGCTGATTTAATTCCTGCAAAAACTTGTTTAATCCCTAATGCACCTACATTTAGAGTTAATTTTAATAATTTATCAGAACCTTCAATATCCTCTGCATTGATGATTTTTGCGATCCGTAAATCAATTTTAGTAAAATCTGCAAAATCAATTATGGTGTTTAAGTTTTGATTTTGTTCTTGAGATTGTTGAGAATTTTTTGATGTTTGAACATTTTCATGATTTAACATTAATTCAACTTGTTGCATATCTATCCTATTAATTAAAGGTTTAAAAGTATTTATTTTACTACCCTTTAGAGGTAAAGCTATATTTTGTAAAATTAATTTTGTATTTAAAAATTCTTCAACTAATTTAGCAGTTGCTGGTAATACTGGTTGTAAATAAAACATTAATATTCTAAACAAATTTAATCCTGTAGTACAGATTTCTTGTACTAGATTCAATTGCTTAGGATCTTTAATTAACAACCATGGTTTATATAAATCTATATATTTATTGGCAATATCAGCTAATCCCATGATTTCCCGTATTGCTTTGCTATATTGTAGATCGTTAAATAATTTATAAATAATTGGCTGTTTATTAATAAATTCTATATAAATTTCAGCTTGATGTAAATCAGAAGCCAATTGATTATCGAAATGTCGATTAATAAACCCTGCACAACGACTAGCAATATTTACAAATTTTCCTACTAAATCAGAATTAATTCTAGCCACAAAATCATTAAAGTTTAAATCTAAATCCTCGACACTGTCAGATAATTTAGCTGCTAAATAATACCTTAAATACTCCGTGTTTAAATATTTTACATATTGCCTTGCAGTAATAAATGTTCCTCTAGATTTAGACATTTTTTCGCCATTAATCATTAAAAAACCATGGGTACATATTTTACTTGGAGTGCGATAACCACTTCCTTTCAATATGGCCGGCCAAAACAAAGCATGAAAATAGATAATATCTTTGCCAATAAAATGATATAATTCGGTCTTATTAGTAAGAAGATCTGGGTTTAAAAACTCTTGAAAACTAATTTGTGGGTTTTGCTTACATAAATTTTTAAAAATTGATAAATAGCCAATTGGAGCATCTAACCAAACATAAAAATATAGATCTTGAGTGCCTGGAATTAAAAATCCAAAATATGGATGATTTCTGGTAATATCCCAAGATTTCAATCCATCTTCCACCGCCAACCATTCATTTAATTTATTCAATAATTCAGCTTGGATCCGATTGTTAGAAGCTAACCAATTGCTTAAAAAACCCTGGTATTTAGCTAATTTAAAAAAATAATGCTGAGATTTTTTATGAATAGGTTTACTATTGGTTAAAATAGATCTTGGATGTTTAATTTCAAATGCAGTATAGTGAGCCCCACAAGCTTCACAATTATCTCCATATTGATCTTGTGCGTCGCATTTAGGACATTGGCCTTTAACATAACGATCTGGCAGGAATAATGACTCTACTTCATCATATAATTGATTAATTTCAATTAATTCAATATCAGAATTTTTCTGTAATTTATGATAAATTTCATTAACTAATTCTTGATTTTCTTTAGAATGAGTAGTATAGAAATTATCAAAATTAATATGAAATGCATTTAGATCTTCAGTATGCCGTTTATAATATTTAGCAATTAATTCTTCAGGGGAAATATTTTGCTCTTTAGCTTTTAACATAATAGGCGTGCCATGAGCATCATCTCCACCAATAAACCAACATTCATTTTCTAATAATCTTTGCAATCTTACCCAAATATCTGCTTGAATTTGCTCTAATATGTGGCCTAAATGTAGATCGCCATTTGCATAAGCTAAAGCCGTAGTTACTAAAATTTTTCTATTTTGCATATAACCTACTAGTTTTATACCATTATTTTTATAAAATGTGTGATATTAATTATACGGCAAAATATATAAAAATTATATAATAAATAATATAATCAACAGGGCCATTCACCGAACAGGCATACCATAAATAACTAGTTTTTTGGAATTTGGAAAATTATAACGAAAAATTAACTATATTTTTCTAAGTAACCCCTGTAGTACAATTACTTGGAAAAACATTTTTAGAGCTGCAATTAGTACTACACTTATATTGAAGATCACTATTATTATTTTCTAAATCTATGAATAAATTACATATATTGCTGTTTTCTTGAATATCTTCATGTTGAACTGTTAGTCTTGCCTGATTATTAGCACCAATACTATATTTTACACTAATTTTACTGGTAGTATCACTAGTAGGGACTTTTACTAATTCACTACCATCAGTTAAATTTGCTCCTTGACAAAATACTGTTGAAGGAGGATCAGTAGTAGTGCTACCTGCAGGAAAAGAACCGTTTGCTATATAAAATTGATAAATACTAGCCTGACAAGGATCCATCATGCTAATCATTTGAGTAACCTTTGCTCTACTAACATAATTTTGGTAATTAGGAATAGCAATCGATGAGATGATCCCAATAATTGCAACCACTACCATTAACTCTATTAAAGAAAAAGCTTGTTTCGAAAATATCAATTTATTATAAATATACATAATAAATTATTATAGATTATAAAATATTAATCTGATTTAATTATTTAAGAATTTTCTGTAGATAATTCATAAGAACTATTTAATATTATAGGCAATAAAACTATACAAGATAATAAACTACATAATAATAAAATCACAAAGTAAAATGACCAACTGTAATCAATTAATATCCCTAATGGATAACCTGCTGCCGCTGCTCCTACATAACCAAACCAACTAACAAATCCATTAGCACTACACGCAGCTTTCTTATCTACATATTCCGAAGCTGCTAGTCCAATCAACATTTGTGGTCCAAACACAAAAAACCCAATAGATCCTATTAAAATAAAATCTATGATCTTATAGTTCCAATTAAACCGCCAAAACAACCATAAATTAAACGCTAAACAAATACTAGATAACATAATAAACGGAACTCGCTTACCAACCAGCCTGTCAGTCACCCAACCAGCAAATAACATTCCTAATAATCCCCCAAGTTCAAACCATATGATACTCATACCAGCCGTAATTAAATTATAACCTCTTACTCTAACTAGATATGGCACTGTCCAATCATTTATGGCCGTCTTTACTATATAAACAAAAAAGCAACTAATCGCCATAATTACAACTAAGTGATTATTTAATACATGTTCTAATATGATCTGCTTAGTTGATAATCTAGTTTCAACTAAATCAGCATCAATTTGCTCTTGATTAATACTAATTTGCTCAGGATCTGCTACTTCTGTACTATTATTAATATTATTAATTTGATTAAATTTGCTAGATTTATATTTTTCTATTGCTGGTAAACCTAGACTACGCGGCACATCTCTTAACCTATTAATTAATAAAAATCCAACTACGATACACATTATCCCAGGAATATACATTGAAGCTCGCCAATCCATTGTTTGTAGATAATAGCCTGTAACTATAGGGATAATAGCTCCTCCAACATTATGGGAAGTACTACAAATACTCCACCACTTACCGCGCTCTTCTTTACTATACCAATAAGTTAATTGTTTGGTAATTGGAGGCCATCCCCATCCCTGAAACCATCCATTTAGCCCACAAAAAATTACAAACCAAAATAAAGAACTAGAAAAACCAAATAAAATATTAGCGATCCCAGTAAACATTAATCCTATAGCCATAAAATATCTTGGATTAGCTCGATCAGCTAATATTCCGCTAATAAACTTACTGATCCCATAAGTAGCATATAATACCGTACTTAATAACCCTAATTGACTGTAACTATAACCGAAATTATCGATAAGCTGCGGAATAATAAAAACAAACCCTTTGCGGGTAAAGTAAAAGAATACATAACCTATATACATGGAATAAAAAATCCTGATCCGCCAATATTTATATTTTTTAGCAATCAGTTTTTGATCTTGTAATTCTTCCTTTAAAACAGCAGGTTTTAAAATTTTAAATATTTTTTTAAATTTCATTCAAGAAATTTTGGGACTTATATGCAGAAATGTCAATAAAACTAATCTAGAAAATCTTAGTACTACAATAACTAACTAATTAACTCATAATTAAATTTACTATATGCTTCAATTAAACCTAAGATTGAAGGAGAAATTTCCTTAGACTGATTTATTTGACAAATATTATTCTTCATTTGACTTAAAATTTGATTAGCTAAATTTTTACCCAATTCTACCCCCCATTGATCAAAAGGATTAATATTCCACATTACACTCTGGACAAAAACTTTATGCTCGTACAGGGCAATTAAACTGCCTAAAATCTCTGGAGTTAATTGGGGGAATAATAAAATGCTATTTGGGCGATTTCCCCTACATTGCTTAAACAGATCTAAATTACTTGCACCTTCCATCAAAGCTTGGCTTTGAGCAATGCAATTGGCAAATAAAAATTGCTGATTTATTGCTGATACTATAAAATCTACCGGAACAATTTGAGTACCTTGATGTAACATTTGCATAAAAGAATGTTGTACGTTACTCCCTGCTCCACCAAAAATAATTTCAACCGTATCATAATCTAATTGCTGATTTTGTAAATCTACGCTCTTACCATTACTTTCCATCGATAATTGTTGTAAATATTCAGGAAAATTGTTTAATACATCTAAATATGGAATAACCGCTAACGACTTATATTGCATGAAATTTATGTTCCAAACACTAATTAATCCCATTATAACAGGAATATTATCAATAAAATGCTTGTGTTTAAAATGCTCGTCAACCAAATGTGCTCCTTGCAAAAACTTTTTGAAATTATCAAATCCTATTTTAATAATTACAGGTAAACCTACTGCTGACCATATTGAATATCGCCCCCCGACAAACTCTGAAAAATCAAAAATATTCTTAGGGTTAATTCCAAAATTAATTGCTTTATCAAAGTTCGAAGTAACTGCTATAATCTGGTTAAAATAATTATTATTATTGTTATTGTTTTGTTGTTTTAACCAACCAATTACGCTATGAGCATTATTAATTGTTTCCAATGTTGTAAAACTCTTAGAACTAATAATCACCAAAGTTTTTTGTGGATTCAATTTGCTTAACATCGAATCAATACTAGATTGATCGCAATTAGCTAAAAAATGCAAGCGAAATCTTTTAGCCAAAGGATGGGTATATTTTATTAATGCATTACTCACAAACATAGGACCCAAATAAGATCCACCAATACCTAAACATAAAATCTCAGTAAATTCACTATTATATAAATTTTCAGTAAATATTTCGAGTTTATTTAATACTTCTTGAATAGCAATCGACGCATTAGGATCTCTTAATTGAGTATGCAAAGCTGGTTTATTTTCAGTTAAATTGATACTCTTACCATTAAACAAATCTTGAATTTTATCACTTAATTCACAATGTTTAGCTGCTAATATTAGATCATTTAATATTGGCACATCTAAATGCTGTTTAGAAAAATCATATACTATATTTATATTCTCGTCTCTAATAGAAAAATTTTTAAATCTATTACGATCTTCAACAAACAATCTTAAAATATCAATATTTTTAATTAAATCTCTTTTAAGTAATAATTGTTCCCAAAAAATACTATTCTTAAAATTATTACTTTTAGAATTATTATTTTGATTTATCATTTTTATAATAATACCTTTTTAAATATTAAACTTAATCTTAAACTTAACTTTAATATTAATCTTAAAAATTTATACTACTTTATTAACATTACCTTTAGTAGCTAGATATTTACTCCACCATTTAGTAATCTTTTGAGCTTTTTTATCAGCAGCTAAAGCTCTTAATTGCATAAATTCAAATGCCATCTTGAATTTATGCGAATTAATTAATTTATCTGCTCTTTTTCCAGGTTTGGCTGTTAGTTTAGCTAATTTAATTTGAAAAAACCAAATATCTTTAATACAAATTACAATTTTTCTAGATAAATTAACCACCTGATTTTGTTTACTTAACAATTGTTCAGCTACTTTTTTATAAACTATAAAATCAGATTCTTTTTCCTGAGAATTATTACTTTTTTCAGTATAGATTTTTACTTGTTCTAAAACACTATACCATAAAAAAACTGCAATTAAATACGCTGGGGTAAATTCTTTGTAATCATACTTTTTATTAGCAATATCTTTAAGTGCGTGCATTATAAATGATTCAAAATGTTTAACATATTTCTCTGAAGATAATAAATTATTAAAATTAGGAAACAAAATATTTAACAACTTATAGAGCTTTAATAATTGATATGATTCAACTGGATGGCCTGTAAAAAACAATTTAACATATTCATCATATAATCTTACAGAAGATATATTTAATAATAACCCACCTAAACTAAACAAAGGTTTTTCGGTCTCTGGCTGAATATTAAATCCTAATTTTGCTGCAAATCTAATCGCTCTTAACATTCTAACTGGATCTTCTCTATACCTAACTTCTGGATCCCCAATCAAACATATTTTTTTATTAATTAAATCTTCAATTCCACCTACATAATCTAAAATAGTATAATCCGCAATATTATAATATAAAGCATTAATCGTAAAATCTCTCCTAACTACGTCTTCCTCTATATTTCCATACACATTATCACGCAAAATCATACCTTCTTTAGAATGCTTTCCACGATGATTCGCACGAAAAGTAGCTACCTCTACAATATGATGATCGAAACACACATGCACTAATTGAAATCTTTTCCCAATAATATATCCACGTTTAAATATTTTTTTGATTTTTTCAGGATAAGCATTAGTTGCTACATCAAAATCTTTAGGATTAATTTTTAATAATAAATCTCTAACTCCACCTCCTACTAAATAAGATTGGTAGCCATGATCTTTTAAAGTATATAAAACTTTAAGAACATGATTACTAATATTCTTCCTAGAAATATTATGCTTATTACGCATAACTATGATCGGATCATTGATCTTAGATAAATTTTTTTTATAAACTTTAGTAAAAAAATTTTTAATTGTTTTTAAAATATTCATGACTTAACTTAATTTAAACCAAGCTAAATTATATATGTTGTTGGGCAAAATTTTCAAAACGAGAAAAATGTCCCAAAAATGTTAATTTCATAATTCCAGTAGGACCATTTCTTTGTTTAGCTATAATAATTTCAGCGATACCCTTATCTTGAGTATCTTTGTTATACATTTCATCACGATAAATAAAAGTAATTAAATCGGCATCTTGTTCTATCGCCCCAGATTCACGTAAATCAGACATAATTGGTCTTCTATCGCTACGCTGTTCTAAACTACGATTTAATTGAGATAATGCTATTACCGGAACATTTAATTCTCTAGCTAAGGCTTTAAGTGATCGAGAAATTTCAGAAATCTCAGCGGTACGATGCTCATTATTTCCTGGGACTCTCATTAATTGTAAATAATCAACAACAATTACGCCTAATTCACCTTGCTCTCTCATTAATCTTCTAGCTCTTGCTCGAACTTCTATTGGACTTAAAGATCCAGAATCATCAATAAACATTTTCCTAGATGCCATCATCGTAACCGCTGAAGATAATCTCGGCCAATCTTCATCATATAATTGACCGTTTCTAATTCTTTGTAACTCTATTCGCGCTAAAGATGATAACATCCTCATAGCTAATTGCTCAGCCGGCATTTCCATGCTAAAAATTAATACTGGTTGTTCAGTTTTCATACTGATCCACTCCGCAATATTCATCGCAAAAGTAGTTTTACCCATAGAAGGTCTACCAGCAATAATTACTAAATCAGATCTTTGTAATCCAGAAGTTAATCTATCAAAATCCATAAACCCTGAAGATATTCCGGTAATTGGAGATTCAGATTCCGATAGAAGTTCAATTCTTGCTATAGTGTTAGTTAATATTTCCGCAATAGTTTTAATGCCTTGCTGGCCTAAAAGTTTATGTTCAGCAATCGCAAACACCTTACGCTCAGCTTCATCAACTAACTCTTTAGCAATTTTTCCTTTAGAATTAAAGGCTAATTCAGCGATTTCTTCACCTACTTGGATCAATTTTCTAAGCAAAGATTTTTCTTTAACAATATCTGCATAAGCTACAATATTTGCAGCACTAGGAGTGTTTTTAACTAATTCACCTAAATACCCCAAATCAGAATAAACTTCAGATACTGTAATAAGATCTGCAGGAGAATTTTTAGTAATTAATCCTGTTATTGCTTGAAAAATTAAACTATGATCATGACGATAAAAATCACTAGCACTTACTCTATCTGCTATTTGATCCCACGCGCCAATATCTAACATTAATCCACCTAAAACAGCTTGCTCTGCTTCAAGTGAATGTGGAGGAATTTTTAAAGCCTGAACTGCTAAATCTTCTGCAAATGCTTTGTTGTTAAATTGAATATTTTCAGTAGCATTCTGAATGCTGATCTCTGTATTCATTTACTTATCGAGATCCTTTTTAAAATTTATCCTTAGCTATTACTTTTAATCCCACTGCTGCTACCATTTCCCCATTATTTAATCCTACTTGGATTTCATATAAACCTAACTCTCTAATTCCTCCATGAGGTAATAAAATTTCCTGCTTTTTAACAAGTTCACCAGTTGCATTAATTGCCTCTGCTATGTCATTAACTCCTATAGAACCATATAATTTACCTTCATCACTAACTAACGAAGATATAGTAATTTCCATTCCATTTAATTTATCTGCTTTTTCTTGCAATTGTTTGGTTCTTTCTTGCTCTTTTTTTTGCAATTCTTCTTTTCGTTCTTCAAAATATTTTATATTATCTTTGTTAGATAACACTGCTTTACCTTTTGGTAATAAGTAATTTCTAGCAAACCCCGGCTTTACATTAACTGTCTTGCCTAAAACACCAAGATTTTTAACATTTTCTAATAAAATTAGCTCCATTAATTGGTTACCTCTATAATTAAGTTAAATTTGTAATAATCAATCGCAATAAGGCAATAATGCAACAAATCTTGCCCTCTTAATAGCAGTAGATAACAGTCTTTGAAATTTAGAACTAGTCCCAGTAATCCGACTAGGTATAATCTTACCACTTTCTGTTATGTAGGCCATTAATGTTCCTTGATCTTTATAGTCCACACATTTAGCACCTTCTTTGGTAAACTTACAAAACTTTTTACGCTTTCTATTGTTATACATTTTGATTTTTGTCCTTATGATTCATCTAATATATCATTTTTGAATTTTTGATCTGATTTATTAAATTTTTGATCTGATTTGTCAATTCCGTTCTTAGATAAATTAACATTAGAATAATTATTATCTTTATTGCTATTGTTATAATTACTCTTTTCATTTTCGCGATTTTTTAAAAACACTGATTTTTCAGTAATCGCCCCTTCGCATTTAGTAATCAAACTTCTTGCCACAGCATCATTAAACTTAAATGCATTTTTTAATTCTAAAATAGTATCTTTAACACATTCAATATTTAACAATAAATAATGAGCTTTATATAACTTATTAATCTGATAAGCCAGCTGTTGCTTACCCCAGTCTTCCTGACGATGAACTGTGCCTCCTCCTTTAGATATAATAGACAAGTAACGATCTAACATCGCTGAAATTTGGTTACTTTGATCAGGATTGATTAATATTAAGATTTCATAGTGTCTCATAATTCTTGAGTCTCCCTCTGGTTTATACATCAGCCTAATTCATTTAAATTTCAAAATAGGCAAGGAGTATACAATAAATAAAATTAAATCTAATTATTTTAAGTAAATGATCTTATAGGTTTAATCTTTAAATTTCAATATATTTTATAACTATAAATATTAAGTTAATCATATGATTCAAAGATCTTGTTGTAAACCTCGGTTCGATGAAATTAAAAAGCTAATAACCTCGGTTTGATGAAATTAAAAAGCTGATAGTTTTTAGCGTTCAACAATCAAACATAAGAAAAAACTTAATAGGTTCTTAATGATTTTCTAGGCTTTTTAATTTCGTTCAACTGAGATTCTAAGGATCTTATGAAAAAAAATTTAATAATATATTATAATTTAAAGCATGATGATTTCATTAAACAAATTAAAATATAAAAAATTACAAAAATTCTTTACATTTATATATGCTATAACTATAAATTTAATTATAACCTTGCCCTCTAATGCAGAGGATCTAATGGAAATTTATTTATTATCTAAAAAAAATGATCCTACTTTTATAATTGGTCAACAACAACATTTAATTAACTTAGAAAAATTAAATTTAGTCAAATCAAAATTATTACCAAATATAAATTTTACGGCTAACCAAACTCATGTAAATAATAAAGATAAATTAAACACTTTTAATAATGGAAATAAAAATTCTATAAATTATGAAACTAGTAATTATAGTTTAAATATTGATCAACCAATATTCAATCTTGCTATTATTTCAATGTATTATACTGGTAAAAAAGAAATTTTAGCTTCTTTAAAAAAACATGAAGATTTAGAACAAGAATTATTATCAAAAGTAATTGAACAGTACTTTGCAATATTGTCTGCTATTAATCAAGTAGAAATTACAAAAGCTGCAATAGAAACATTTTCTCAACAATTAGATAAAGCAACTCAAAAATGCAATGTAGGTCTAGCAACCATTAACGATGTAAATGCAGCTAAAGCAAAACTAGATAATGCTAAAGCACAAAAAATTACAGATGTTAATTATCTAAACACTGAAAAAGAAAAATTAAGTCAATTTGTTGGAAAATTTATTCATACTGTAGATTACTTAAAACAAGAAATTCCACTTCCATACCCTGAACCTAATGATCCAGAGCTATGGTTAAATAAAGCTCGCGAAAATAATCTTCAATTAAAAGCTGCTCGTTACTTACTAGAAGCAGCAGATGAAAATGCTATAGCTGCAAAATTAGAGAATTGGCCAACAATAAATTTAGTTGCAAATATTTCTCGGACTAAAACTCAACCTCCAGTTACAAATATATATTATCCCAAACAAATAGGAGTTAATTTAAATTTACCAATTTTTAGTGGAGGATCAACTATCTCGAATAGCAATGCTGTGGCGCTACAAAAAAATGTTGCATTGCAAGAGTTAGAGGCAACTTACCGTAATGTAGAAAGTAAGACTAGAATTGCTTACCATACTATTTTAACTACAATTAAGCAAATAAATGCATGGGAACAAAGTGTAAAATCTAATACCATAGCATTAGAATCTAATCAAGCAGCTTTTGAAGTTGGGACAAAAACTATCACAGATGTACTAAACTCCCAAGTGGATTTGCTAAATGCTAAAAAAAATTATATGCAAGCTAAATATGAATATCTTATTAATACTTGTAGGTTAAAAAGAGCAACAGGTTCATTAAGTATCGATGATTTGCAACAAATTAATAATTTATTAATTATAACTAAACATAACATAAATTCAAAAGAAGAAATTATAGATAAAAACACTAACCCTGAGTCCGATGAAAAACAATAGCCTATAATTAATTTTTATCGAAGGTTAATATTAATCTAAATAATAATATTAATACTGCTGATATTATTAATACTAATTTTGATGATCCTGATAATTTTAATAAGTTGATTAATTAATATATCATCTTTTTTAATATACCAAAGAAACTTGCATTAAAATACGCGGATATCCCGAAGGATCACCATAAATTGGAGTTGCAATATTTCTAATCAATGGCCAAGCTAGCCCTATATGTGCTTGTAAATAATCACCAACTCCGACCCTACAACCAAACCCAGAAGAAGCACCTTGTTCTCTACGTTTTCTATTAGGATCTTTACGGAATACCGCACCGATATCATAAAAAACATATGGGATCAAATTGACAGAGTAGAGATCTAATAATTTATTATAATTGATTTCAATAGAACCACTTAAACCATGATCGCCTGATATTTCATTAGAATCAAAAGCTCTACCAAATGTTTGACCACCATAACCAAATTCTTCCGAAGAAAATACTGAACTATCAGCGTATTGACCACTAAAACTTAACATCAATGACCAATTAGTAGTGATTTTACGCAAATGCGAAACAGATAACTCTAGTTTATTAAAATTGGGGTTAGCATTCGCCCTAGAAATATTATCTTCTCCTCTTTGGCTGGCTTGCAAGATCTTAATCGCATTACTAATAGTAAAATTAATTGAACTATAACTATTATCACCACGCACATCATATACCATAGCAGTTCTTAAGACACGAATTTTATCTCTAGTAAATAGAAGATCATTAGTATAACTATTAGAATTTTTTATATTAATTAAAAATTTAAGATCTAAATTATGATCTCTTTGCCTGATCGCGTGATAACTAACACCACTACTAATTTCATCAGATAAACTTTTGATTTTTAATGGTTTTAGAACGTACCCAGGATAAGATTTTGCAGAACTAACAGATAGATTAAAAGTGGTTTTTAAATTCATTGCAATAGCATGATTAAACATTAAGTAACTGAATTTTTCAATTTCAAATTTGTTGATAACACTAGAAATTGTAGTTTGCTGAAGCGGCAATAAAGAGTCAGAATGTGAAAATGATAAACCTTGTGGACCTGCAAAACGTGAATAAAAATTATCTAAACTAAGTTTACCTTTAGCTTTTTTTGGCTCTACCTTTAAAAATAACTGTATAGCTCCATTTTTATTCCCATCTAAAGATTTTAGAGTGCTTTTAAAATAATATCCTGGTAAATCATTTAACCTTAACAATAAACTCTCTAAGCTTTTAATGTTTAAAGGTTTTTCTGTTAAAATCTTTTCTATGGCTTTTTTAATAACATACTGTTGCTTAAATTTTTCCTCCAACTCAATCTTACCTATATAACCCTCTATAACTTTTATAGTTACTAAACCTTCATTGATACGCTGAGATGGTAAATATGCTTTAGATATAAAATAACCTTTTTTACGATAAAAACTAGTAATTTTTTCAGCAACTTTATAAACCAGATCTAAAGTAATTTCTTTATATAAATGTGGAAGATAAAAATTGATAACATCCTTTTTGCTAAATAATGTCATACCTTCTATCTTGATATCTTTTAACAATAATTTAATATCACTAGCATTTTTTGGTATGTCAACATATTGATCTTCTCCAGAATAAGGAATAATAATCTCATCTTCATCTAATTTTTTCAGCTGTTCAACAATGTCTTCACCATCTTCCTGACTTTTAAATTTAGCAGCATCTGTTGACCCAGGAATTTGTTCTACTAAATCTACCGCAAAAACTATTGTTGGTAGAGAAAAGATAACAGCTAATCCTAACAAAGTATAAATTACAGTACATGGTAAATTTATAACATTAAATTTAAATAATATATTTTTCAAATAAACATCCTTGTTTTTAGAACAAACTTGATCCTATATTTTAATATAAAATGTAGCTTTCTTCTAGTTTGAGAATAAAATCTAGGCCTTGTTTGGGGAGTCACTTAAATTAGTTGCTGTAATTTTATAAATAACTTTCTGCCAGAGTTTTATAATTTAAGAATTAATTTAGTCTTTCAGTATTATAAAACCGTTTTATTTCTCAAATTATGATTTCTACTATCTAGATATGGATCTTCAATTAACCAACGTAAATTTTCAAGAATATTTAATTGAACATCATTAGATATTTGCCAAGTTCTAGTAATTATAGCTGTAGGATTAGAATTATAACTTGAACTAGAAGTTGAGCTTGAACTAGAAGTGGAAGCATAATCAGAATAAGGCTGTAAATTCTTTCCAATTGAATAAATTGGATTGTTATTACTTGCTATAACCGTATTAGTTGACGTTGGATTATTAGCAACAATCATGTAATCACTTACAGTGGTTCCTGAACTCGTAGCAGATATCAAATTAGTTATCGCTTGTTGGATCACTGTTTGGCGTTCTGATAAAGATAGGCTGTTTAAATATGTCACATTAGTTACATCCTTATTTACATTATCATTAGTAGGCACTACTGGTGATCCTGATAAAATAGATCCCTTAACATTAACAAAAGAGTCATTATTTAATTGATAACAATTAGATTGTGCTCCGGTTAAACTTATTCCTTCAATTATAATTTGTTTATTATTTCCTATATTTGGATCTACGAATTTAGCAGTTGCATTATTAGCAATATTTAAACCAACATCATCATTATTAACTTTATTGCTTAAAGCAGTCATGTTGAAATTATATGTTGCTGTAGTGGTGCCATCGTATATTTTATCATTTACAGTGATACCAGTAATTATCAAAGTCCTTGGAGATATAATGAAATAATCATCATTAAATGTTATCTCATAATTACCCCCCGCACTTAATGTGCCTTGATTTATGGCATAAGTTCCTACATCTTTCCCAACTGCTCTGCTTAATACTCCACTGAAGATACTAGATGAATCGCCATTAACTAACGAAGAGTGAGAATATGTTAAACCAGACTCAACATCCCCATATATCTTGCTCTGAGAATTTGCTGTGACTGTAAGTGCTTTTGGATTGATAGTTAAATTTGAACCAACGTAGCTTATCTCATAATTACTACCCGCACTTAAGGTGCCTTGATTAATTGCATAAGTCCCTACATTACTTCCAATTGCTCTAGTTAACGCTCCACTGAAGATATTAGCTGAATCACCATTGACTAATGAAGAGTGAGCATACGTTAAAACAGGATCAACATCCCCATATATCTTGCTCTTAGGATCCGCTGTTATCGTTAGTGCTTTTGGATTGATAGTTAAATTTGCTCTAACGTAACTTATCTCATAATTACTACCTGCACTTACTGTCCCTTGATTTATGCTATAAGTTCCTACATAATTCCCATCTGCTCTGCTTAATTCTCCACTGAATACATTACTAGCTGAATCGCCATTTACTAAATTAGAATGAATATATGTTAAACTAGGATCGTTATCTCCATAGGTTTTACTCTTAGGATCTGCTGTTATGGTGAGTGTTTTTGGATTGATAGTTAAGTTTGCACCAACGTAGCTTATATCATAATTACTACCGGCACTTAACGCGCCTATTTGAATAGGGTAAATTCCAACAGCCTTACCATCTACTCTAGCTAATGCCCCACTAATTGAATCGCCTTCTATTAAACCAGAATGAGCGTATGTTAAATTAGGATCAATATCTCCATAGATTTTACTCTTAGGATCTGCTGTTATCGTGAGTGTTTTTAGATTGATAGTTAAATTTTCTCCAACGTAGCTTATCTCATAATTACTGCCTGCACTTACTGTACCTTGATTGATTGGATAAATTCCTACATTACTCCCAACTTCTCTACTTAATGCTCCGCTGAAGATACTAGCTGAATCACCATTTACTAAATCAGAATGCACATACGTTAAACTAGGATCTTCATCTCCATAGGTTTTAATCTTAGGATCTGCTGTTATCGTGAGTGCTTTTGGATTGATGGTTAAATTTGAATTAACGTAGCTTATATCATAATTACTACCTGCACTTAACGTGCCTATTTGAATAGGGTAAGTTCCAACACCCTTACCATCTACTCTAGCTAATGCCCCACTAATTGAATCGCCTTCTATTAAACTAGAATGAGCATATGTTAAATCAGGATCAACCTCTCCATAGATTTTACTCTTAGGATATGCTGTTATCGTTAGTGCTTTTGGATTGATGGTTAAATTTGAACTAACGTAGCTTATATCATAATTACTACCTGCACTTAACGTACCTATTTGAATAGGGTAAGTTCCAACAGCCTTGCCATCTGCTCTGGTTAATTCCCCACTGAAGACACTAATTGAATCGCCATTTACTAAATCAGAATGAGCGTATGTTAAACCAGGATCATCGTCT
>CAIKKE010000016.1 GCA_903827925.1 uncultured Francisellaceae bacterium | reverse complement strand
TTAAATTATTATTAATTATTAAGTTATATAAATATATAAGGAATAAACAAATGTCCGGCCAATTATTAGAGCAACTGGAATCCAAAATAGATGAAACTATTGAAACTATAGAAATTATGCGTTTGCAAATAGAAGAATTAGAAGAAAAAAATTTAAAATTAGAAGATGATAATAATGTATTAAAAGACAAATATACTGCTTGGGAAAAAACATTATATTCTATGTTAAATAAATTAAATAACTTAGAATATGTTGTACAAGAAAAAGATAAAGAATCATGTTTGGAAGAAGCTTAGTAAAATAATTTTTTGTGTTGATTGGTTGGCTTAGGGTTTAAATGGCTAATTTCCTACAAGATATAACGGTATTATCTTATATATTTTGATTAGTTACAATGGCACTATAACAACTGTCAATCTCCAACCGACCATAATTCGGTTCTTAGCCCAGGTTCCTCACTTGGGCAATTTTTTTAATCTTTTTATTGGGTTTAAATAGTAATTAAATTAACTATTAAATAGTGTTTAGTTATATTTTTTTTATAATCTTTCTTTACTGGGTTTAGGTTTATACTAGATTATACTATTTGATGATGAACTATATTGAAAATTATTATTAAATTCAATTTCTTTGAAAGGACCAAGATCTTTTGGATTGTTATTTATTTCTTGTTCGTCTCTACTGTCATTAGTACAATAAAAGTAATAGCTACCTCTTATAGGTGGTTCTTCTATATTTAAGGTAACTAAAGAACCTTTTGCTCGGAATTTGGGAGGTTGAGCATTAGGTTTTACTGCTGCGTTCCTTAAATCAAATTCTATACTGTTCAACAGGTATTTCCAATCTATTTGAGAAGATGATGCAAAGTAATAAATTACTCCTTCTTTACCAGGTTGTTTGTTTAAAAAGTCATTGGTATTAGAGATCTTAAATGAAGCAACACCTTTACTTATTAGGTTTTGAATAATAATCGGCCATGCTTTTGGTATATCTTCATCTAATAGTGATATGTGTATTTTCCAACCATTAGAAATATTATTTTTAGGATCATATAGATTTTTATTACGCTTCTCTAACCATATATATCCTTGAAATATTCTGAATGTGTATTTTTGTAAATCTGGAGAAAAACTGCTATCAAGCACTATTTCATATTTTTGTAAGGCTTGTATATCATTTAATACATCTTTCTCAGCACCATTATAATCTTTTTCTAACTCTTCTTGGGTAGAGTCTTCCGGTTCGTTTGGAGATTGCTCTTCCGTATATTGTTTATTAAAACATTTACAAAAAAATCTAAAACACTTATAACAAGAAAAAAACATATATAACTCTCTTCTTACACAGACTTAATAGAAGTTGAATAATTTTCTCCAACCTGATTCTCTTATTGGATTAATTAATGGTGTTTCTTCTGTAGTGATAGTCTCTTCTTTTTGTAAATAGAATTTTTCTACTGGTATTCTAGGGTGCATACCATTATTGTTTAATATTTCTGATATGGATTCATAATTTTCTCCTTTATTTAAGGAGGAAGATTTAAATAAAAAATTACTGTTTATTACTATTTTTTTTTCTGACCAAACAAAATCAACTTCAAAAGGAACAACATTAGTATCATCATAGAAACTAACACGTTTAATAAAATCTATTAAAGATTTTGCCTCTTTAAAATCTTTAATAGATTTTGCATATAACTCTAATTTTTTTTGGTCATTAGAAATAATATATTTTGTTATGTTAAACATAAACAATCAACCTCTCAATTATATTTATAATATTATTATCTTATCAAAATAATTTAAGAGTTTTCAAGTATAATATTATTTAATGTCAAAAGATCAAGTTGTTTTTCCCAGGTTCCTCACTTGGGCAATTTTTTTAATCTTTTTATTGGGTTGATTGATATTTACCAACTACAGTTCTAGTTACATAGCTGTTATCACCAAGGGTTCCATAATTTGCTGTTGCAGTTACTTTAAATAAATTTAAACTAGTAGAGGTACAAGTAATATTTACACTAAAACCTATTAATCCGGATTGATTAAGATTAATTGTCGTTGGATTTGGACAATTTTGATTAATAATAGCATTAGTTATTCCCCAGTTTACCCCACTTTTAGCTGCAAATAAGGCACGTTGTCCTTGGATAATAATATTAATTCCCGAAATATTATGATGAGAAATGTTTAATAAAAATTGTGTTATTAATGACATAATAAATAATATAAAAACAGTAGATATTAAACTCATACTATTATTAAATTTATGTGATTTGATTGATGTATGGAGCATTAATAACCTCGTATACAGTAAAAGTAGCATTTGGTTGTTCGATTAGCATGTTAACGGTTAAAGTAATATTAGTCATATTAGAAGAGATAGATGTTGTAAAATTACAGTTGGCGATATTATTTAATAATAATTGGCTACTTTCATTGGGCAAATTTTTATATAATTGACGATAGGTTAAATCGTAAGTATAAGCAACTTGGATGTTTAAATTTTCATTATATGGATCTGGAATATTAAAACTTAAAGTTAAAGTATTAATGGTATTATCTTTAGTGACATTAACATTTCCATTATTATTCATGAAATCTTCAGTTAAGATATTCAATACTACTTTAGGTGAATTATTATGTTGTTTAATGGAGGATACTTGTTGAGTCATATTCACAGCAGAGTTAATAAACATAATTGATATGGTAAAAACTATGCTACTAATAGTAATAGTAAGTACTAATTCAAACAAGCTAAAGCCACATAATTTATGTTTTTTATTATAATTAATTTTCATAAATATTTACTTTTATAAGTGCTTAATAATATGTTTTCCATGTTTTCTATTGAAACTGTAACATCTATTCTGATAATTTTAGCTTCATCAATATTTGTTCCGCCAGACAAGTTGTCTAAAACAGCTTGATTAGAGGTAAGTATATTGATATTAACAGTAAAATTCTCTAAACCAGGTATTGACTCTCCAGCTACATCTTTAGCTCCGTAATTTATTAAATTATTATATTGACATATGTTGGTATAATTAGTTCTACTAGCACTAGATGTTCGGCAAGTAGCTTTTAAATTATTATTAATATTCAGAGTATTACAAGGATCAGGATCAATAATGTTAGGACAAGGAATTGTAGTTGGAAAATCTTTACCAAGGATTTCATTCAAGTAATTAGAAGCAATTTGAGTTGCTTGTTTGATGTTTTTTTTGCTTGGGACTTTATTTATAACGTAAGTTGCCATAATTACACTAGTAAAAGAAATACTAATAATAATCATGGACATTATTAATTCTATTAAATAAATTGCGGTTATTTTAGATGTTTTAGATTTATATGTTTTCATGTTTTTATCAAATATTATTATTCGATGGATCCGTTTTTCCCATAAATATAAATAGTTTCTTGCAAATTGTTTCCGGTAATAGTTAAATTTGCATTAGTAATATTATTAGTACTAATTAATCTGGCTTGTCCATTATGATCAAAATATATTGGAAAATTGTTGGTTGATAAAGTAGTGTTATTTGGAGCATTTTGGATATAATAAGTTTTTTTATAAAAAGGATCTTGGATGTCACGAGTAAAATCTCCATTTTTACAATTATTTCTTAATTTCAAGGTTAAGCTATTTGAGGCAATATTAATTTCGATATGACATCCAGATCCCATTGCTATATCTTGAGCATATATAAGAGAATTAGAAAGTTGTTTTAAAAAAATTGAAGTTTTGAAACTGCTAACATTCATTAACCTAGGAATGGCATAAATGCTGATAATGCCTAGAATTAGTATAGTAGCAGTCATTTCCAGCAAGGTAAAACCATTCAATTTAAATAATTTATAATCGCGCAAACTATGTTCCTTAATGAGCTTTAACCACGAGAAGTAACTTGAGCTAATCCCCACATTGGCAAGAAAATTCCTAAAGCTAATATTAATACCATAACAGCCATAATTCCAATTAACAAAGGTTCGATTAAACTACTTAATTGTTTGGTTTGATATTCTAGTTCTTCTTCATAAAACAAAGCTACTTCTTCTAATAATCTATCTAATTCTCCACTTTCTTCACCTATTAGAATCATTTGTAAAATTAATCCATTAAATAATTTAGTGTTTTTAGCGGCAATAGTCATAGATTCCCCTCGTTCTATGCCAGTTTTCATTTCTATAATTTTTTTTTCCATATATGTATTATCGCAAGTGTTAGATATTAATACTAAAGATTCTAACAATGGTACTCCAGTTTTAAAACATAAAGCAAAAGATCTGGAAAATTTAGCAAGCAAAGACTTTTCAAGGATTTCCCCGAAAACGGGAAATTTAATTTTATAATGATCCCATATTAATCTACCGTTCTTGGTGTTGATAAAATTGAAAAATAAAATTATTGAACCAGCAATTACCAGTAAAATCAACCACCAATATTTTATGCTAAATTTAGAGGTAGCAATTAATATTTTAGTGGGCATTGGCAATGTAGCTTTAAATTCTTTGAAAAATTTTGTAAAGCTTGGGATCACAACAATATTTATAATTACTAAAGCAATTATAATAGTTGTTAACACTAGAATTGGGTAACGCATGGCAGTTTTTACTCGTTTTCTAATTTCATTATCTTTTTCTAAATAAACAGAAATTTGTTGAAAAGTATTACTTAATGTTCCAGTTTGTTCTCCAATAGTTACTAAAGTTCTAATTAATTTAAAAAAAACTTTAGGGTATTTTTCTAACGATACTCCAAAACCATAACCAGCCTCTAATCTATTTGCAATATTTAATAAAGTAGTTGCTAAAGTAGAATTTTTAGTACTGTTGCCAACAATATTTATTGAACGAATTATAGGGATCCCCGCTCGTAATAAAGCGTGCATTTGTTTAGAAAAAATTATTAAATCTGATATTGTAGGTAGATTAAAGTAATTTAATATGCTGATTTTTTCTTCATCAATGTCAACATTTATTATCTTTATTCCTTGTTCAGTTAATTTATCTTGAGCAGCACTACGATTGATAGCGCTAATTTTCCCTGTTAAAATTTTACCAGAATTATTAGTTCCAGTATAAACAAATCGCATATACTATCCTGTTTTTTCATCTTTGACAACATTTGTAACTTCGATTGCTTTTTTAAATATTTCTTCTAAGCTAGTTATACCTTGTAAAACCAGATCTAACATATTTAAAGCCAAAGGTTTAAAGCCTTCTTGTTTAAATGCAAGTTTATTAAAATTTTCAGCATCTTTAGCTCTTAATGCATTAGCAAGTTGAAAGTTCATTTCGAATATTTCAATCGCTGCTGTTCTGCCTTTATATCCAGTATTATTACAATTCGCACATCCACTACCTTTTTTAAATTTCCAAGCAGGATCTATATCTTGATTAATTAAATTTTTTAAAAGTTCTATATCTTGTTCGCGAATTTTATCTTCAGTAATACAATTAGTACAAATTTTTCTAATTAACCTTTGTCCGATAACTGCTCTTAAAGAAGCAGCTACTAAGTATGAAGGGATCCCCATGTCAGTAAGACGTACGGCTGAACTAATTGCATCATTAGTATGTAAAGTTGCTAATACTAAGTGTCCTGTCATTGCTGCCCTCAAGCCTATTTGGGCTGTTTCTTCATCCCGCATTTCTCCAATCATTATGATTTCAGGATCTTGACGTAAAACTGTGCGTAAAATTTTTCCAAAAGTTAGGCCAATTAAGGTATTTACTTGTATTTGAGTGATTCTCGGTAGAGAATATTCAATAGGATCTTCGATAGAAATAATCTTTTTTTCTTGAACGTTTAATTCATTTAGTATTGAATATAAAGTAGTGGTTTTTCCGCTTCCAGTAGGTCCGGTTACTAAAATTAGTCCACTAGGTCTATAAATATGAAATAAGATTTTATTTAACAAATCTTGTCTATTTATTAATTGTTGAATTTGTAAAATTCCAGAAGATTGATCTAATATACGTAATACTGCGGTTTCCCCATATCTAACTGGAATAATAGCAGTTCTTATATCTAAAGTTTTACCCTTTACTTTTATTATAAACCTTCCATCTTGAGGTAAACGTTTTTCTGAAATATTTAATTTTGCTAATAATTTAATACGTAAAATTAATGAATCTGCAATTTGTCTACCTTCTATAATACTTTCCTGTAACACTCCATCTACTCGTTGTCTAATTCTTACTAAATTATTTTCTGGTTCGATATGAATATCTGAAGATCCAATTTGTACAGCATCTTCAAAAATAGAATCTAATAATTTAGCAACTGGAGAAGATTCGTCTCCGCTAACCGTTTCTTCAGTAACGTTAAAATTTGTAGTTTCTTTGCCTATTTCAGCTTTTAACTCTTTAGCAAAAGAAGCAATATCTTCAGTGCGTCGATAAACTTTGTCAAGCACATTTAATAAAATGGATTCTTTAATAATTACTATTTGAATAGAATTTCCTAAAATTTTTACGATTTGATCATAAGCTAATACATCAGTAGGTTCTGCCATTCCAACTATATAGTTATTGTTTTTATATTCTATAGCTATAATTTTAAATTTTTTAGAAATTTTTTCAGGAATTTTATGAGCTATGTTGGCGTCTACATTAGAATTATTTAAATCTACAAAAGGCAAATTTAATTGTTCGGATAAAGTATCAAGTAAATGTTGTTCGTTGATAAAATTTAGTTCAATTAAAATATTACCTAATTTACCACTATGCTGTTTTTGATGTTCTAATGCTGATTTTAATTGTTCTTCGGTGATAACCTTGGCTTTAACTAATAAATCTCCTAATTTTATTTTTAGTTTATTCATTTTAGTCCTAATTAATTTAATATTTAATAATTTTGTAATTGTTGAATTTTATTATTAATGTAATCTAAAGTTTCATTGTTGAATCTGCCTATATTTTTAGCTTTAATGAAATTGTCTATAGATTTCATATAAACCCCATTAGATTCTTGACATAATGCTAAACCTAAATACCATGCCGGGTTATTTTTGTTAACAATCAATAATTGTCGATAATATTTTTCAGCAACTTCTGGTTGTTCGGTATTTAAATATGCTAATGCTAATAAAGCTAAGTAATCAATTTGTTTAGAACCTGCATCGGGCATTGATAATAGTATAGACAATGATTTTCTCATTTGACCTGTTTGTTGGTAGTGTTTTCCTAAATATTTAATAAAATCAAGATGATCTGGTACTAGATCTAAACCTTCTATTAATAATTGTTCAGTTTCAGAAGTCCACCCAATTTTTTGATATAATGTTACAAGTTGAATTCTTGCTTTATGGTTTCTAGAGAAATCAATCAATGCTTTTTTAAATAAGGTTGCAGCTTCAATTTCTTGATTAGTCTTTAATGCTTCTAATCCTTTTTCATAATTAATTCTACTAGATTCTTCTAGATTTAATGGTACAGGTTCTTTAATTACACTCGGAGTACTTGAAATTTCATCTGTTGCAAATCCATAATTATTAAATATGGAATTTAATATTAACCACAGGATTAATATAGATTTATTACAAAGTTTTATTGTTCTTCTTTTGGTCATTCTTTTTCCTCAAAATTAAAATTTCTTTCTAAATTGCTAATTCTTTTATGGGTGTTTTTTAATTGATGTTTGATCTTATAATCATCTAAAATAATTGGTCTTAATAAAATAACTAATTCGCTTTTAGCTGCTTGTTGTCTTGAATGCTTAAATATATTACCTAAAATTGGAAGGTCTTTTAATATAGGGATGCCAGTTACAATTTCTGCAGTTTTATCTTGCATTAATCCACCTATAATAATTAATTGTCCATTTTTAGCCCTTACAATGCTATCTGATTCTCTAATAGAGTTTACTGCGAGTTTTACTGCATCTTTTCCAGTATTACCAGGAATATCAGTTGCACTAGTAGTAATATTGCTAATTGTTGGATGAATATGTAAAGTAATTTCGTCATCACCAATTTGAGGGGTGACATCTAGTGCAATTCCAGAAAATAAAGGAGACAAATTTACTGATGGTTGATTAGTTGTGGTTCCTCCAGTATTAGTAGTTGTGGTGCTGGGGGTAAAGCCTGTAATATAATAGCTATCATTACCTACTTTAATTAAAGCTTTTTGATTGTTACTGGTCGTAATTCTTGGGCTAGATAATACTTGCACATTACCTTGAGCAGATAATAATTCTACAAAAGTTGCTAATTTTCGATAATTTAAGCCTAAAGTAAATAATCCACCAAAAGAATTTACAGTAGTATTTATATCAGGGGCTAAATGCTGATTACCAACATTTAAATTTACAGTTTTGGATGCATTGGTTGCATAAGAATTTACTTTGGTATCTGAAGATAAATCTTCTTCGGAACCACTTGCTGAACTGCCTATTATTTGTGAGATTTTCATGTGTTCATTTAATAATGACCAATTTATTCCAGTTCTGTAACCATCTTTTAAATCTATTTCTAACACTTTAGCTTCTAGCATTACTTGTCTGTTTAAACTATTTTCTGCATCTTCTAAAAATTGTGCCACTTTTTCTAATTCGTTAGGATAAGCAGTTACAATAATCATACCGGTGGTTGGACTAACAGCAACCCTTTTACTTTGTGCATCCATGCTGTTATTCGAGGAATTTTTATTGTTTCCTGTTTTTAGCAAAGAATCAAAATTTTTCTTGATGGTATTTAATCCATAATTACTTGTATTGGCAGTGGCAGATTGATTGGAATTTTGAGTAAGTTCTTTAGTGGATTCTTGATTAACCCCTATAATAGACTGAATAGTAGTTAATAATTGTTCCCATACATTGGTTGAATTATAAGTAATTACATTACTGCCGTTAGAGTTGGCGTTATTGTTGTTGTTGCTGCTGCTGTTATTATTGTTATTATTGTTGTTGTTATTGCTCGAGTTGTTATTGGCTGTGGAATTACTTTGTGAATTATTACTGCTTATGCCAGAAAAATTAATATTAGTTCCAGAATTACCACTTCTTGTTAAGTCTAAATAATTTAATTTAAATACTTTGGTTTGCAAGGTCACAGGAAAAATTTTAATATTGTTGTTTGATATTTCAAAACCAAAACCATGAATTTTTTGTACTGCTTCTAATGCTTCAATAATAGTTGCATTTTTTAAAGCTAATGAAATATGCCCTTGTACTTCAGGGTGAATTATAATATTTATATTAGTTCCAGATACTAATTCTAAAAAAAAATCTTTGGCTGGAGCATTATCTGCTGTAATATTAAATTTTTTTTCAATAGGATCGTCTGTTGGTCCATTTATTTCGTTACTATAAATTTTAGGGGTTAATAATTCATTAATACTGGAGGGGATTTTTGTTATAGGATAATTTTTTTTAGGATTAAATTCTTGTTTAATTTCAGCTTTGATTTTATTTGCTGGCGTAGTATAAGTTGGCATGGTTTGGCAGCTATTTAATAAAGCGAATAAAATTGTTAATAAAATATTATATTTTGTTAAATCTGTTTTTTTAAATAGCAATATTTTTCTATGCATTTATATAATCCGGTTAATTTTCAATAGATTCTTTAATTATTATTTTAGGCAAACTTAATTCTATAAATTTTTCAGGGGCATTATTTACTGTGGTTTGTGCATTATTTGCTGTAGTTTGCGCATTTTTTTCTGTAGTTTGCGCATTTTTTTCTGTGGTTTGTGCATTTTTTTCTGTGGTTTGTGCATTGTTAGACAAAAATTTTTTAAAGCTACTGTATAATTTACCACTAGTATTCGTGTTTAAATCTTGCAATAAAACTTTGTTCGCTTCAATTTTTATTATTTGATAACCATCAATTTGTTCTTGTTCTCTTAAAATTCGATTATTAATTGTTACAGTCTTGTCTGAATCTTTTATCATAATAATGCTTAGTTTTAATGTTTCTTCATCATTATCATCAGAATAATTCTCTTTTAGATTGCTTTTAAATGTTTTTGGTATGGTAGGGTCTTTCAATTTCTTAGCAACATAGTTTGAATTGGTTGTGATGTTTTTTTCATTTGAACAAAAGCATATTTCAGGTATAGAATATATTAATATTAAAATTAAAATATTTAAGTAGGTAAATTTAAATTTTATGCATTTTATGTTTATAATACATATATTATTTTCCATACAATTTAACCTGGAGTTATAGTTTAACCAACAACTAAACAGGTGTTTTATTAACTAGCACCTACTAATAGAATAGTAGAAAATTTAGATTTTTCTAGAGTTTTTATTAAAGAGATTGATTAATTTTGTAGATATATAAGTATGATATTGTATTTATTTATATAAAAATAAAATTAATTATAATTAGAATTGTAGGTCTTATTAATTATGCCTGAACAATTAGATCAAACACCAGA
Source organism: uncultured Francisellaceae bacterium (assembly GCA_903827925.1). Lineage (GTDB taxonomy): Bacteria > Pseudomonadota > Gammaproteobacteria > UBA6186 > Azoamicaceae > UBA6186. The sequence goes on along the minus strand of CAIKKE010000016.1, from coordinate 1,955 downwards.
AAGTGTAGAAAAGCAAAAAAAAGCTTTAGAATATTTACATACAAATTTTAATCAACAGATTAAATTTATAGCGGATAGAACTTATTTACAAAAATTTCCTACATCCAAGGCTCCAAAGCATAAATATAATCCTAATCCAAAGGCTACAGATTTTAAAGAAGAAAATGTAGAAAATAGAGAATTTTCTACACTTTTAGCAAAATCAGGCTCGGAAGAATCTGCGATAACAGCAGGTATAGCAGCAGATTACGAGCTTAGAAAAAATGACACATCAAAAAAAACTCCTCGTGGAATTCATGGGGTTAGGCATGCAACTAGAGTAGCATTATATACAGAAATATTACATAACTTCAAAAAAAACCTAACAAAACAAGATGGCAATCCAGATGATTTTGCTGGAAATGCTATACGAGATTTGGCACAATTTTTTAAAATCACTGAAGATGATGTCTTGATGCTGACCAAAATTGCAGCTTTTTTTCATGATTCCGCAAGAGAAGATGATCATAAAGACTATTGGGATCATAGGAGTGCAGAAAATTGTTATGAATTTTTGGTACAAAAAGGCATTAACCAAGAAGTAGCGAGGTTTTTTGCTAATGCTGCAAAATATAAAGATCATTCTATCTCGTTTAACGAATATTGTAAAGATACATTCCGTGCTACTGATACTCCTTTATTATCTAGTTTCCATTATATTAGAGAATTAATTTCAAATGCAGATCAGTTAGATATTATGAGATGTGTAAATACTTTTACAGGATATAGTATGTACGGATTTCTTACTACAAACACAAAAGATATTCTTCCAGAAAATATACCCAAAGCGAATCAATTAATGTTAGCTATACGTGAAGGAATCAATGAACAAGGAGAGCTATCTAGTAAGGCTTGTAAAATTCAAATTAGTAAAAATACAGAAGCATATTTAGAAGATATTTCACGTTATTCGATAACTCCTGAAGAAAAATTGGATATGGAATTTAATCCGGATCCATATCAATGTATACGTGATAAACTAGCTACACAAGCATATTTAAGCACATTATTAAATCCTGAATTAACTACCAAAGAAAAACCAATTTTAACTGCCAATCCTGGTTTTTTTGCAGAATTAAATTTTGCAGAATTAATTAATACAGATGAAGATAGATCGGATGATTATAAATTAAAATTTATTAAAATTAGCAAAGAGAATACTGCTAATTATCTTGGCTCCATAGTTTATAAAGCTAAAGAAGAAGCTAAAGAAGAAGCTAAAGAAGAAGCTAAAGAAGAAGCTAAAGAAGAAACTAAAGAAGAAACTAAAGAAGAAACCGACAGTACATTGGTTGATATTTTCTCAGATAAATTAGAATGTCCATTACAAGCAACCCAAGAAACCAAAGAAGCACAAGCTGAAGCTATTGTGAAAATAGTACAAGCTTCTTTAGCTAACCATGCAGACCCAAGTGTTCAACATCCAGACCCAAGTGTTCCGCTAACAATAACAGCTAATGAAGATTTTACTTTAGAACATTTAAAGCTAATATTAGATAGTTTAAAAAAAAATAATATAGTAGTTAAATTTGAATGTACTCAAAATTCTTCTCAAGAGATTAAGGAACTTATTAAATCTTATAATAATCCTTCTAAAAAACCGGTAATGCGGTAACTTTCAAAGACTGTCATCTTGGGCTGTTATCTTGAGGCTGTCATCTTGGGCTGTCATCTTGGGCTGTCATCTTAAGTAGGTAAATAGTCATAATTTTATATTTTTTAACCTGAGTTTGATGAAAATTAATTATAGGCTATTATTTTTCATCAAACTCAGGTTTTTAGTGCGCCACGAGGTGCACCACGACTAATCGCTGAAAGTGCGATCAGGAAAATGTTGACCGAACATATTCTGTACTGAGTCTTGGGCTAGTGCTGGTAACAGCACTGGTTAAGCGTAGACACAGGAAAATGCAGGC
>CAIKKE010000015.1 GCA_903827925.1 uncultured Francisellaceae bacterium | reverse complement strand
ATTTATATTAATTATATTTTATTATATCTTTAGCATATTTTATTGGTTTTTGTAAATCTTTTTCCTAAAATAGCAGCCTTTCTTGCAATGATTTTTTAAATAATTTATTCAACATTAACAAAAAACGCTTTTATTTTAGAAGGTTAATTAATAATTATGTTTATTTGTTGTTTTGTTTCTATTACACGTGTTTTTGTTGAAATTTTGGTAGCTTTTACGTCATAAATGTTGATGGAACTTTATAATATTTTATTAGTCAATATAGATATATAAATAAATTCATTATTAATAAAATTGAAAAGTATCAATATGTATAAACCAATTAAATCAAGTAAAGAGTTACTAGAGTTACTACAGTTGCTAGATTTAGAAGAAGAAAAGAGTAAAAGCATTACTAATAGCTCAACAAAAACAACATCAGCAGGTGAAAACCCATCTGTTGGTTTAGTTGAAAAATTAAGAGGTATTACACGGACTGCCCAGCAGCAAAAGACCCAGCAGGTTAAAAATCCTGGTTTTGTTGGAAAATTAAGAAAAACTACTGAGGATCAGAGAACTGAAGATCAAATTAATTGGATTGTAGTATCCATGTGTAGAGATATAGAGTTTTTAAAACATGCCTTAAAAACATTTACCGAACAACCATCTACTCCATTTCGTTCAGCAACATTAATATGTAGTGGGGCTAAAAAAAGTGATAATACACCTATTAGTCTTTATTATAATAGTGGTGGTAAATATGGATTTACTGTAGATCCTGAAAAATGCAAGTTACTTTTTGCTAGTAAAGTTGATTGTTATAGCGGACAAGACAAACCTCATTTGTCTTCAGATGGTAGAGTTGTTCTTCAAGAGAAACATGGTACAATTTTAGAAGAAGGTGGTAATTGTTATAATACCATAAAAACCACAAAAGTTCAAAAACATGGCATTAAATCTGTTGAAGACATACCACGAGAAGGTCGTTGTGAACGGTTTTATACAGATATTTCCAGGTGGAATTATAAAGCGAAGACTTGGAGTGAACTGTCGAGTTTTAATACAGTGGTTGCTAATGTTTTATATAGAAAAAGAAAAGTTCCAATTCAGGATTATAATGAACTGTTAATAGCTCAAAAAGATAAGCTTAATCCAATTAATGGTATTATAATACCAGTTAATAAAATAAAAGCTCTTACTGCAAAAGATATAAAAGATTTATTGGCAATCTTCCAAAATAATGCTGATTTCAAATTATTTATTTATGATTTAAAGTTAGAACAACATGTTATTAGAGAAGTTAGCAATCAAGCAGCAATCAAATTACTAAGTGAAAATCAGTTATGTAATCTGGATGCTAGCTCACTGTCACCTTTTTTCCAGAGTCCACAATTATTAGAAGAGTCATCATCATTTATTAGCGAAAAAAATGAATCATTAGAAGGTTTTTTGCAAAAGAAACTAATAAATATGTTGGAAAGATTCAATCTAGCAAACTCTGGTTTACAAAAATATATTTTTGAAGAACTTTATAAAGAATTTGCGGAGAAAAATAAAGATATTATTTTTGAAAAAATGTTGCAAAATGATCAACTATATTCCAAAGTATTAGAAACAATTTTTGAAGATTGTATTGAAAAACGTGAATATGAAGATTACGATACGGGATTTTATGATAAAAATTTTTTGAAAGAATACATGTTATTAGAAAAATTAGAAAAACATAAAGTTCTGTTACATTTTTTAGTACAAAATGATTCAGAAAATTTTAAAAAAAAATTACATACAATATTACAACAATACACTCCTTTACATAATGCTTCATCTTCAGGAAAACAATTTACAATAGACGACATCATACAAAAAATTTTTAATGAAGTTGCTCCTAATCTTGCCGCATCAACAAGAAATTCCTATAAATGATTATTAAAATTTGCTTAAAATTAGATGGGCCCCACATTTCGCAGCATAATTTTAATTTTTAAGAATATTTAGCTCATGGATAACTTTAGCTGCAGTGAAGCCATAAATTGCAAAGTGCAATTTATTCTGTACTTGAGCATAAAATTGTTTCGCGATCTCGCTGGCTGGATCATAGTTATAAGAACACTCAGCATAAATATCAGTAATTTTTTGGTAAAAACGCCGTCCTGACGCTCTGATTTACCAAATTCTAAAATCAGTAGCTTGCCTTGAATTAACCCTGTACTCAACGCCAATAATGGCATCCAGATTATATAAAATAGTTGAGTAACTCTTTCCGTCGGCGGTAGTTGTTTCCAAAATGGAAATAACTGATTCCTATATCAGTTCTCCAGACTCTTTAAAGTACCCCTTGAGCCGGTGAGAGTATCAATCAGTATAAACTTTTAATTAAATAATTAATTACAAATATTAAAGCTGCAGTAACCACAATTGCAGCGCCAGTTGGTAAATCTAAATAAATAGAGGCTAAAATTCCTAAAATTATGGATAAACATCCATAAATGCTGCCTAAAATTGCCATTTGAGTTGGACTTTTTGACCAAAGTTTAGCAATTGAACACGGTATAATAAGTAGCGAATTTATCAGTAATATTCCAACTAATCTTATAGATATAGCAAAAATTAACGAGATTAAAATAATTAAAATCCATTGTAATTTATTTACATTTATGCCTTCAACCATAGCTAATTCTCGATTGATTGTGAGAAATACAAATTTATTCCAGCATAATATCAGAATACTAAATACTATAATATCCATACCTAGGATCCATAACAAATCATTATTAGTTATAGACAAAATATCTCCACATAAATAACCTAATAAATCTATTCTGGTATCTTTTATTAAAGTAACGCTGATTAAACCAATTGCCAGAATGGAATGTGATAAGATACTTAAAGTAGTATCGTTAGTAAAATTTTTACTAGTGAGCTTTAAAATGATTGCAATTAATACACAAGTAAAAATTAAACCATAATAAATATTTATATTTAACATCGCGGCAATGCTCGCCCCTAATAAAGTAGCGTGGGCCAACGTATCTCCAAAATAAGCCATTCTTTGCCAAACTATCAAACTACCTATAGGACCAGAGATTATGGCTATTCCGATACCTACTAACATTGCTTTTATCAGAATGTTAATCATGTTTTAGATCCTTTTCTTCTAAGTGTTCTTGTATTTCTCCGTTTAAATTATGTTGATGATTATGGTGATGATGATAAAAAGCTAATCTGTTTAAATTTGTACCAAACATTTTAATAAATTCTTGCTCTTTGCTTATGCTGTCTGGTAATCCATGACAACATATATGTTGGTTTAAACAAATTACATAATTAACTTCAGACATAACAAAATGTAGATCATGAGAAGCCATTAAAATCGCGCAATTTATTTTTTTTTGTAAATTTGAGCATAATTTATAAAATTCTGCTTGCCCATTAATATCTATGCTTTTAGTGGGTTCATCTAAAATTAATAAGTTCGGTTGGTTAAGTAGTGCTTTAGCGATTAACACTCTTTGTAATTCTCCTCCAGAAAGAGTATGTATTGATTTAAATAATAAATGATTAATATTTAATTCATTGCTTGGGTCTAGATGTGTATTTTGGCTAATAAGATGATCTAAATGCGTATTTTGATTAATAATATGATCTAGATGTGTATTTTGATTAATAAGATGATTTTTTTGATTAAAATTATGTTTATTATTTAAATTTAAAAATGTAATTACATTAATTGGGATGTGTTCTGGAAATAATGCTTTTTGTGGTATATAACCTATTTTTAAGTTAGGGCTTCTAATAACTTTTCCTTGAGAAATTTTAATTAATCCTAATATAGCTCTTATTAAAGTGGATTTACCTGCGCCATTTGGGCCTATTATAGTAATAATTTCTTTATCAAAGATTTGTAAATTTATATTTTTTAATATTGTTCGTTGGTTTGAATTAATGCTAAGATCGGTAACTTTAATTAAAGGTTCACGATTAAGTTGGTTATGCATAAAGTTACTTTGTATGTTTTGAAAGTTAATTATTAAAAAATTTTATTATAGTATTGTAACTTTAAACAATTTTTAAGTATAGTGTATAGCAATAATTAGTAGAGATATCTAAAAAATATTAAGCAACATTAGATAATAAATAACAAATCGAAAAGTATGTTAAATATAAAAGTATGTTAAATATATTAAAGTTTAAAATTTTTAAAAAAATTATTATAATTAAATTATTATTTATAATAAGTAATATTTATAATATCGGGATAGCTAAGGCTATTCAAGATTTTTCTAATGCTAATTTTAATTTAAATAGTTCTTCTGATGTACGGATAGTTGCTACGATTAAGCCATTGTATAATTTGGTTGCAGCAGTTACTAAAGGGGTGGATAATTGTAAATTAATATTATTATTGCAAGGAAATGTTTCTCCTCATGATTATTCATTAAAATTAAATGATGTTAAATTGCTTGCTAAAGCGGATGTAATTATTTGGGGGGGAGATCAGTTAGAATTTTTCCTAAGTAAATTATTACAACAACCAAAGTTTGCAAATAAATTAATTACAATCCAAAAAGAGCCTAAATTAAAAACTTTGAATTTTCGTAACAGTAAATCTTTAGACGAGCATGTGTGGTTGTCTCCTTATAACGCTAAGATTATAGTTATGGCGGTGGAACGTTTTTTAAGTACTATAGATCCAGTTAATGCTAAAAAATATATAATTAATCGCAAGAAATTTTTAATAAAGTTAGCTAATATGGATGCGCATATTAAAAATAATATATTATTAATGGGTAAACATAAAACTTATTTAGTTTTTCATGATGCTTATCAATATTTTGAGAATTTTTATGGTTTACAGTCACCTATAGTCATTAGTGATAATCCATCTATGCCACTTAGTATCAAAAGAATGTTTCATATTCACGATATAATTGTAAAAAATCAAGTAAATTGTTTATTTAAAGAACCTCAATTTAATGCAAAAATTTTAGATTCTTTAATTCAATCTCCAAATTTGAACCAAAATTTAAAAATTGGTATATTAGATCCTTTAGGAAAAGATGAAGACATGGGGCCGGATGGTTATTTTAGGTTAATAAATAATTTGGCTGAAAGTTTTAATAATTGTTTTAATTAAATTTTTAAGATTAAGAGGTTTATTCATGGTAGTTATTAGATTATCTAGGGGCGGTTCTAAGAAGCGGCCATTTTATCATTTAGTTGCAGCTGATAAACGTTGCCCAAGAGATGGTAAGTATTTAGAAAGATTAGGGTATTTTAATCCTTTTGCACAAGGTAAAGCAGTAAGGTTACATTTAGTTAGAGAAAGAGTTAATTATTGGAAATCAGTAGGGGCGCAATTATCTGCTAGAGTAACAAGTTTGGTGAAAGAATGGGACAAAACTCTGGATCCACAGAAGAGTTAGTTGTTGTTGGTAAAATTGGATCTCCATTTGGGGTTAATGGTTGGTTAAGAGTTAACTCTTTTACCGATCCTCAGTCTAATATTTGGGATTTTGATAGTTGGTTTTTATTGCTAGATGAACAATTAAATCAGTTTTCTGCTAATAATTTAATTAATAATGCTAAAGATATTAGTAATTATAATAACATTTCTAATAATATTTATATATTATCTAGAGTTAAAGAATCTCGAAAAAAATTTTTAGTGTTGTTTAAGGATCTTATCGATAGAACTCAAGCAGCAAAATTAACTAATAAAAGTATAGCAATCAAAAGAAGCGATTTACCTAAGTTGACAACAGAACAGTATTATTGGGTAGATTTAATTGGAGCTAAAGTTTATAACTTATCAAATTGTTTATTGGGGTGTTTAGATCATGTGTTTGCTACTCCAGCGAATGATATTATGGTAATTAAAAATATTGAAAATAATATTGAATATTTAATTCCTTATAGCTTAGGTGATACTGTAGTTAAAATAGATTTAGAAAATAGAATTATTATTGTTAATTGGAGTGTTGACTAATTATGTGGTTTGGGGTGGTTACAATCTTTCCGGAGATGTTTGCTGCAGTTAATAATTATGGAATCAACAAAAAAGCTATTAAGAATAACATAGTTCATTTAAATCTATATAATCCTAGAAATTATGCATTAGATAAAAGAGGTACAATAGACGATCGCCCTTATGGTGGAGGTCCTGGGATGGTTATGAAGGTTGAGCCATTAATGCAAGCGATTAATCATGCTAAGCAAGATAGTAGGCATTTAAATAATAAACCTAAAGTAGTATTATTATCACCTCAAGGATGTAAGATAGTACAACGGCATTTAACAAGTTTTGTAAAGTTGCATCAAGGGGTAATATTTGTTTGTGGACGTTATGAAGGTATAGATGAGAGATTATGTGATTTAGCGATTGATGAAGAGTGGTCAATTGGAGATTTTATTCTAAGTGGAGGAGAATTAGTAGCTATGGCATTTATTGATGCTATGATTAGGTTAGTTCCAGGAGCGGTAGGGGATCCTAATTCTTTATTAGAAGATTCTTTTTATGATTATGAAGAGCAATTATTAGATCATCAACATTATACTAGACCAGAATGTATTTATAACTTGCAAGTACCTGAAATATTATTAAGTGGGGATCATCAAGCTATAGCAGCTTGGAGACGTGAGCAAAGGTTGATCCGCACCAAAGAACGACGTAAAGATTTATTAGGAGGAAATGAAAATGACAATTAGTAATAGTTTAATAATTAAAGAAATAGAACAACGGTATATTAAAACAGATCTTCCAGATTTTCGAGTGGGAGATACCATAATTGTAAAAGTAGAAGTTACCGAAGGAACTAAAGTGAGACTGCAAGCTTTTGAAGGGGTGGTGATCGCGAAAAGAAGACCTAAGAGTGTGAATGCTGCTTTTACAGTTAGAAAAATATCTTTTGGAGAAGGGGTTAAAAGAGTATTTCAAACTCATAGCCCATTGATTAAAAGTATAGAAATTAAACGTAAAGGTAAGGTACGTAAAGCTAAACTTTATTATTTAGAGCAAAAATCTGGTAAAGAAGCAAGAATTAAGGAAAGGTTGGTTAAAAAATAGCAAAAATAATAAATTAAGATTTGGAGTTAATTAATATTTAAATTAAAATATTAGTTATAAGTTTAAGCTGTTGAAGTAAATAGTAGTAATTGAAGTAATTTTAAGATAAGGAGATTTTATGCGGATAGGAAGTTTAGCGGTATTATTTTGTTTATTATTTAATTTTAATATTTTTAATTTAGTAAGTGCGGATAATTCTAATTCTAAAGAGCAAATTGCTATAATTGATAATGCAGTTAAAAAACTTAATCCGAATTTTGATGCTAATGATGCTACTATTAAATGGATGCCAGAATTAAGTCTATATCAAGTTTTATCAAATAAAGATTTAGAAGTTTTTTTTATTTCAAAAGATGGAAGATATTTTTTTTATGGAGATTTAATTGATTTAAATCAAAATGATAAACTTAAGCGTAATGTTGTAGACAGTTCTAAAAAACAGATCAGAAAAGAGGCTTTATTAAAATTTCCTAAAAATGAAATGCTTATCTTTAAGCCAGATAAACATACTTGGGGTCTAAGGAAGCCACTTTCAATTATAACTGTATTTACAGATTTAAATTGTCCTTATGGAAATCGTTTGCATAAAGAAATAGAAAAATCAGTGTTAGCCGGATTAGAGGTAAGGTATTTATTTTTCCCAAGAGCAGGTATAGATTCGGATAGCTATAAAAAAGCAGTTTCAGTATGGTGTTCTAAAGATCGTAAAAAAGCTTTTGCTTTAGCAACTGAAGGTCAAGATCCACAAGTTAGTGAATGTAAAAATAACCCAGTCAAAGAACAATGGAATTTTGCGAGAAAAATTGGGATCCAAGCTACCCCAAGTATTTTATTAATGGATGGTAGTTTAATTCCAGGGTATATGGAATCAGATGCTTTAATTAAAATGGTAAAGGATAGTAATGCGAATTCTCATAGCGGATAATGATTTACAGCATCGTATTTTATTATCAGAAGAAGTAATTAAAGCTGGTCATAAAGTAATTGAAGCATTTAATGAGCAAAATGTACTTAAAATTTGTAAAGATAAATGTCCAGATTTATTATTTATTGATTGTAAATTAGGTGAAGGATCTAGTATAGATTTAGTTTATCAGATCCGTCAATTAGGAGGAAGTTCCGTATGGAATACTATTGTGTTGATGGGGGAGAATTTAACTAAAGAAGATTTACAACGTGGTTTAGAAGTAGGTGCAGATGATTTTTTAATCAAGCCAATTGATAATTTTAAATTATTATATAAATTATTTACAGTTAAGCGTCATCAAGATTTAAAAAATGACATTTTTGAAATGGCGCATGATTTGGCTTTGGCTCATCGCGCTTTAGAAAATGTTAATAAACAGGATGTAATGACAGGGATTTATGATGTAAATACTTTTTATCGAATCTTAGAAACTGAATGGTTTAAAGCTAAAAAGCAAAAGTATACTTTAGGGTTAATTTTATTAAACCTTGATTATTTTAGAGCTTATAATGAAATTTATGGTGCTGAGCTTGGGGATGAAAAAATCAAGCAAATAGCTAAAGAATTGCAAAAAAAGCTACCAGAAAATTATAAAATTATAGCTAGAACTGCAGGGGAGACTTTTGCAGTATTGTTACCGCAAATTACTAATGAGTGTGCCTTAGATATTGCTAATAATTTAATTAAAGTAGTTGCTGATTTAAAGATTTCTCATAAAGGATCAGCTTCAAGTGAATTTTTAACAGCTAGTGCTGGAGTTGCTTTATCTAATTTAGAATTAAATAATTTCTTGGAATTATTAGAATCCGCTGATTTTGCTTTATATAAAGCCAAGCATACAGGTAAAGGTAAAGTATGTTTAGAGCAAGCTGATCTTACTGATCTTACTAATTTTGATAATAATTAAAAAAATTTGAATTTATAAAAATAAAATGTAAAATTTTATTTTTAATAAATTAAGATTAATTATCAACAAGGTTAGTTTATGATTAGAGCTTCTAAACGGATTTCTTTAAATGCAAATCAAATAAATTTTAATAATAGCTTTGCCGTATCTCCTATCATTGATTTAAATGGAATAGTTCTACGAGCAGATCGTTCTTTGAGCGAACAAAAGCCTATACAAGATTTTTTAAGTAAGTATAATGCGCAAGTATCTAGAGTTATGATGCAATATAGAACTTTATCAACTCAATCTATTACTTATGAATATGAAAACTATATTAGAATCTATGGAACTTTTAACATTTCTCAAAAAGATACAAATAAATTTCTGGTGAATAATGTTGATTTTATGTTAAATCAATTAGAAAATCTTGAAAAAATAGATATAGCTACTAATATGCATTTTTGCATTGTTGAACAATATAATCTTTGTAAAAAAGATGTTACTTACGGTAATTTGATGAAAAATACTGTTTGGGAAGTACCATTTGATGGTTGTTTAGGAGGTAAATTTACGAATATTGAAGCTGATTCACTGTATTATAAGAAACCAAACCTTGGGGGAGATCTTTTAGATATAAAAGTTAATAAATTAATTAGTGAAGGAAGAATTTTTAATGAGAGCGATGGAAAACAAAAAACCAACTTTGGCTTAATGACCCCTTTTTTTAGTTTAAAAAGAATAGATATTAAATTTTCTAGTTATGCTCATTTAAATAATGCTTTTATACAAGCAGAAACTGTTAATATTAGTGTAACATCTAGCAAAATTTCAGAGAATAATGATAAAAATTTAACTTTATCTATTTCTCCTGGAATAGATTGGTTAAATAATCCATACCATGAATTTAATGCTATGTTTAAAATTAAATCTGGAGTAGAAATGTATGAATTAAAAAAAGAACGTTTTTCTAACGGTAGGGAGGTAGCAACTGTTATAAAGTCTATTCCGCGTCCTAAATAAAATCTGGTAAAGTTTAACCTGATTCAAATTTAAGGAGAGAATTTTTATGAGCAAATTATTTTTATCAGGTGGAGGAGATCAAGAAAAATCAAAATTAGTTGATGAAAATTTTGTAAAAATAATTGGAGTAGAGAGAACTGTAATTTATATACCTATTGCAATTGATCAATCAAAACATCCTTTTAATGAATGCTATCATTACATAAAGTCTGTTTTAGAACCTTTGAGTATAAAAAACATAGAAATGTGGACTGATTTAAAAAATAAATCTATCCCTGCAATTAATAAATATTCAGCTATGTATATCGGAGGTGGGAATACATTTAGTTTAATGAACCAAATAAATCAAAATAATTTTAGTGAAATTTTGCAAGGATTTATCCAAAATGGAGGCGTAGTGTATGGCGGAAGTGCTGGAGCCATAATAATGGGTAAGAGTATTGTAACTGGTTTGCATTCTGATAAAAATAAAGTAAATCTTAGAAACTTTGATGGATTAGATTATTTAAATGGATATTCTATTTGGTGTCATTACAAAGATATTGAAGAAGAACAAGTATTAAAATGTTCAAAAGATTATGCATTGCCAATAATTGCTGTTCCTGAAACTTCTGGATTATATTTTGAAGATTCAAAGATAATTTCTATTGGGCATGAAAAATGTTTACTTTTTAAAGATAATAATAAAATAATTTTTGATTAAATCATTTTCCAGTTATAAATATTATATAATGAGAAAGAAAAGCAAAACCAATTTGGAATTTCTAGTTTAACAGCAAAAGGTTTAAAGCTAAGGCAAGGCATTTAGGCTGGCTATTAAATATAGTAATTTGCAGATGCTTACCGATTTAGTAGATTATTATACTGATAAAGTTTTAAAACTAAATAAGTTTGGAACAACTAATTATAATATATCTAAACATCCACTAAAGAATGTTATTGCTGACGCGTTAAAGTCATTTGATGCATCTAAAGAGATCCAGCAGGTGTACACCTAAACCAGCTTAATTTCATAGAAAATAATTGTACTATGAATAAAAATACCTATTCTTCTATTTATTTTCGTTATTTTGGTTTTTTAAAGTAATTATTTCATCTATAGTTAATTTTGTTACTCTGCTGGTAAAATTAAGATCAGCACCTTCTGCTAACATAGAAAGAGCTATTTCTTTTATACCTTCAACTTTACCTTCAACTTTACCTTCAATTTTACCTTTAACTATCCCTTCTTGCTCGATCTTGCGTGCTAATGCTCCCATTACATCCTCCTGCTTAATAAATTTGACCTTTTCTAATTCTTTAATAAATTCTTGATCATTAGTTATCTTAGCATAATAAAATAAGTAATGTAAATTGCCATATACATAATCTTTGAACCAACCACCAATCTCTAATGATTTATTAGTATTAATATATCCATCCAATTTATCAATAATAGCTACTAAATTTTTTATAGAATTTATCAAAAATCTTTGATCTCGAACATGCTTTTGGGTAAATTCAAGTAAGCTGATAATATTATGTTTTTTGATCGTTTGATCAGACATAATTGTTAAATCTATTAAATGTGCTGACTTTGCAAAAGTTGTTTGGGCTAAAGTCGGATTATGAAATAATTTCATAATGTCTAGGGTTTTTGGATAAGGGCTTTTTTTACCATTATATACTAAAAATGGTATAACAACTGGAATTTTTCGATCTCTTGGATATTGCCTTCTGTGGTTAGCAATTATTGATAATTGATATTCAACCATTCTGATAGGCAGATCCCAAGTGGCTGTACTCATGTGTTCAATCAAAGTGTAGATATAGCAATAATGATCTTTATTAGTTTTTACTGAGTAGATTACATCAGAATAATTATCTTCTAATTCTGGAGTTATATATGAATCAGGACAAATTTTAAGAGTAGATAACTTAATTATTTTTAAAATTGATTTAGACAAATGAGTGCATAAAAAATCTTTAGCTACTTCTTTATTACTAAGACTTAATTTAAAGTTTTTATCATGAGGCGTGTTAGTTAATTGCTTCATAAAGGT
>CAIKKE010000014.1 GCA_903827925.1 uncultured Francisellaceae bacterium | reverse complement strand
CGTACTAGTCAAATTGAAAAACAATTGCATGATTTATTTATGCCAGAGGAGAGTTTATAGTGCATACTATTTATAGCTACGGTGGTGGTGAATATTTATATTATATTTTCAACTTTATTGCGATGCTAGTATCCGGTGGTGATGCTGGTATTTCTACTAATATTATTCGTATGGTGTCCTTGCTCGGAGTAGGTTGGTCAGTCGTTTTAATGTATGCTAGAGGCAGTTTACTTCCTGGAATTACATGGTTTTTATGGTTTACTGTGGCATCTTTTGTGGTAATTGGTCCAAAAGGTACTGTATACATTAAAGATCCAATCGCATATGGTGCTATTGGTAAAAGTGTAGATAACGTGCCATTGATTTTAGCAATCGGTGCATCGTCTTTTAGTAGTATAGGGCACAACATAACCGAAAAGCTGGAATCTGTATTTATAGTGCCTGGTAGCCCTAGTTATTTAAAGTATATTGAAACTGGATCTTTATTTGGTTCTAAAATGATTAAAAAATTACAGGAAGTCCGAATAGAAGATCCTGCGTTTAATGCTAATTTAACGAGGTTCGTGCAACAATGCGTCGTATACGATGCTATGATTGGTCACAAATATACTTTAAAAAATTTACGGGAAACTAAAAATATATGGGGATTAGTATCTAGTAAAGCGTCTAATATTTTAGGATTTTTATATAAAGATAAGACTCACAATGAAATCTTAACCTGCAAGGAAGGTGCGAATTTATTAAATGAGAAATGGAATAAAGTAATTAATCAAACAGCAACAAAAGAAGGAATGAAGCTGTTTGGATCTAAAAGAATGGGAGATCCACATTATCTAGCATTATCTGCTAAAAATGCTTTTTTAACTAAACTTCCGCAATCCTATCAAATGTTTGCGGGGCAAGCTAGTAATGCTATTGATATTTTAAAACAGCAAATGATGATCCAGATGTTAAGAGAAGCACCAGCTAAAAAGGCTAGCCAATTAGGCAATAGTTATGCAATTGCAAAAGCTACCTTACAACAAAGAAATAGTTATCAAATAGCAGGCCTTATGGCTGAAGAATCTTTAGTTGTAATGCGAGCAGTGTTTGAAGCTTTAATTTATGGTTCTTTTGTTTTTGTATATATATTATTGTTTTTACCAGCTGGATATAAAATTTTAGGGTATTATTTTCAAGCTATGTGTTGGATCCAGTTGTGGGCGCCATTATATGCGATTTTAAATTTTATTATGACTTTATATGGACATTACCAATCTAGAGGAATATTAGTAGATCTAGGATTAACTCGAGCAAATTCAGCAGCATTAATTGATTTGCATACGGATATTATGGCTCTTGCTGGTTGGTTGTCTTTAAGTGTGCCATATATATCTTTTATGCTTATTAACAAAGGTGGGGTCTCTGCATTTGTACATTTAGCTAGTCATTTAGGAAGTAGCCTTGGAGGGGCTATTAATAGTGCGGCGCAAGATAAAACTGCTGGAAACATTTCTTTAGGTAATTTTAGTCAAGGTAATACAAATTTACAAACTATGAATGCATATAAACATAATATGAATTTTGATCATCAATCAGGACAATTTACTAGAAATCTTGCGTCTGGCGCAACTAAAATTACTAATCCAGAAGGCAATATATATTTAGGTGGTCAAGGTCGGACAGTATCTACTTTTAGTACAGATCTAACTGATAGTAGTAATCTTAGTATGCAATTAAACAAGCATGCACAACAAGAAAAATCTTTAATGGACAGTAAATCCGTGGATTATTCCAAGCAAGTCGCTAATTCACAGAGATACGTTGCAGATCTACTTAATAGACTTTCGAATAGTGATTCTAATACTCTAACCCAAGCTACAGAGAAATCTTTTAGTAATAATCAAACTTTACAAAATGCCATAGATTTTTCTAAAAAAGTGCAAGATAAGTTTGGAATTTCAGGATCATTAGCTTTAGAGGCTGCCATTGGTACTTCTGGGATCTTTAAGTTACTTAAATTAGGTGGTGTTAAATCAAAGTTTAAAGGATCTGGGGGGGTTAATTATACTTATGAAGATATAGATGATTTTGCTAAAAGTGTAGGTTATAGAGAAAATTTTGATTCTATAGCTAGAGCTGTTCAAGGGTTAAGTTTTAATGAAACTCAATCAAAAGAAAAATCATTACAACAGCAAATTAGTAGCTCTTATGAGCAATCGAATTCATTAAGAGACAGTATATCAGCTCATCTACAAACATCAGAAAGGTTAAGCAAAGCTGCAAGTTTATTAGAAAGCAGCAATTATGATGCTAGAACTGTTAGAACCCAAGATTTTCTAGATTATATAGCTAATAGTCGTGCTAATAATGTTAAGGGACTAATAGGGTATGATACTGCTGCTAGTATAATTGATTCAACCAGAGGTCCTTTGGCTGATCGTAAACAAGAGTTTTTAGAGAGATTTCAGGAAGAAAGAACTAAAAAGGCAATAGAATACTTTTCTCAACATGAAATAAGAGATCAAGTTGATTTAGATAATGCATTTAACAATTTAACTAAAAATATAAATACAAATCTACCTAAAAAAGATCATTCATTTGTAACTAATCAAGCTGGTGATATTGGTTTTGATAATAGCAAAAAAGATCAGGTTGTTGCTAATTTTTCTAATCAACAAAATCATTTTGAACAAAAAAAGGTAGAATTTAATGAAGAGGCATCTACTAAAAAAAAACCAAAGAATAATATTTTAAATGATGAGCAATTGAAACGCATGCAAGAAGAAGAAATATGGT
>CAIKKE010000013.1 GCA_903827925.1 uncultured Francisellaceae bacterium | reverse complement strand
GCTTGGGCTCCACTTTACGCTATTTTAAATTATATTATGACGATATCAGCGAGCTCTAAATCTATAGCTTTATTATCACTTTCAAATAATGCTGGGGTTACAATTGCAAGCTCGGTTGGATTGTCAGATCTTAATGCAGATCTATCGGCAATGGCTTCGTATTTGGGGTTAAGCATTCCATTTTTATCTTTAGCGGTAGTTAAAGGTTTATCCATGGTTAATGTGGGTTCTATTTTAACTGGGGTTAGTCAAAGTGCTGCAAGTCATGCAACACATGAAGCTTTAAGTGGTAATTATAGTTTTGGAAATATTACAACCGGTACGCAGCAAATTGCTAATACCAGCATGTTAAATCATAGTTATGCTGCAAGTTTAAGGACTGGATCTTTTAATCAAGGTGATGGTCGTTATGATTTAATTACCAGCGCTGATGGTAGTCAAATATTAAACGTTGCTAGTTCTAATTTACCAATAGGATTAAATATTGCTGAAACTAAAAGCTCGCAATTGTCTAAACAGGCAAGTCAAAGTTACCAAAAATCTTTACAACAATCAGAGTCTTATAGTAAAAGCATGGCAAATACTTTAAGGCAAACTATAGATTTATCTGAGCATTTATCTAATTCCAATCAATTTGTTGATTCTTTTAGCGATAGTAACACTATAGAACAAGCAAAGTCTCTTAATAAATCAGTTCAAATTGTTAAAGATTTTGCTAAAGATCATAATATATCAGTTGAACAAGGATCTAACATTTTGGCGATGGCAGGGATAGAGAATAATAAAGGTGCATTAGGAGTTATTGCAAGTATAACTGGAAATATTAATAGTAGTGCTCAAAATCAAGAAATTTATCGCCATGCTGAAAAGATTGCTCAAAGTAAAGATTTTCAGAATTTATTAAGACAATCTTCCCAATTAGCACATAATAAATCTTTTACTGAACATAATGAACAAAATAAAAAATTAGCTAATAATATAAATATCTCTTGGGATGAAGCTAATAATTTTAAGCAGGAACACCATAAAAGTTTTACTGAAGCTAAAGCGTATCAACAACAGGCATCATTAGTTAAAAACGCGAGTGCTTCAATTAATGCTAATTATACTCAAGAATTTGTAGAATGGTTTGCTGAACAAAAATCTGATCATACTAATGGACGTCTAGGTAAGCAAGCAGTTGCGCATATTATCGCTCATAATCCTCAAATAGCTCTACAATACGCTAAAGATTTTATGGCAACTAAAAATATTTCTTTAAATGAAGATTTAATTTTAGATAAATATTCTCCAGATAATTTACGTACTTCATATAACCAAGAAAAAGATCAAGAATTTATAAAAGTTAATAAGGAAAATACCTTAAACGAGATGAATATAATAAAACAAAAATTTATTGATAATGATTTTGTAAAACCTGATGTTAGCATAAAAAATGATTTTACAAAAGACGCAACAAATATCCAAAATCAATTAACTTTAGCTGAACAAGATCTTATAAAGCAATATAATACTCAAGAATTGCAACATCTGGTTCAGAGTAATAAGAATTTAACTGGTCAAGCGATTAAAAATGCAGCAATTCAAGGAGCTAAATTGGTAATAGATCCGATAGTTACCAGCTATGATTTTTTATTTGGAGGAAAAAAACCAGATGAAAAATAACATGTCTCAAGAGTTTAAATGTCTTCTTGCATACCAAGTAGTGCTGCCAATGGTGAAGGGATCACTTTCTTGCATCGAATACCATAAAGGACTACCTATTTTGAGACCAAATTTTAATGGAGGATTGCTCCGATTCTTATTAATTGATAAATTATTATTAACTTTTAACGGGTTTTTAAGTTTGAAATACTTTAACCATAAATTATCAAATAAAATTCCTACAAAAAATCCTACACAAACCATAGGGATGGTTAGTAAGATCCAATTTTCTTTAAATAAAATAAATGGTAGTAATATTAAACCACTTAAAAATCTAGTTAATCTAACTTTTGGTAAATTTTTAGCATATTTTACTAATTGCGCTGGCGCTAGATCCCAGGATTTTGGGATCCCAGAAGGTAATTCAGTCCAAATTTTATCTTTAAAATGGAGCAAAGTTAAATCAACAATAGTGGATATTGCTGGATATACTAGCATAAAAGTTATATATCAAGCATCTGGGTTAGAAGATCTGAAAGCTGTGATGCTCGCAATAATTATAGTTACAAACAATTTAGGTAACATTGCGAATAAACCTGAAAACTTCATTACTATAGCTTTGCTAAAAAACTTTTTAAACATTATAACCCCTTTTAATTTAATGTTATTAAATATATCACAACCTCAATTAACTTTAAAAATATTTAATTCTAAAGGATATGCTTATGTTTAAGAATTTAATTCGTGGCGGTCAAACTATGATGCATTCTTTTAGAATGTTAAATCAAGTACTTAAAAAAATAGTATTAATAAGCTGTTTATTTTATATAATAGTTGTAAGTTTTTATTTATATAATAAAACCATT
>CAIKKE010000012.1 GCA_903827925.1 uncultured Francisellaceae bacterium | reverse complement strand
TTTAAGAGTAGATAACTTAATTATTTTTAAAATTGATTTAGACAAATGAGTGCATAAAAAATCTTTAGCTACTTCTTTATTACTAAGACTTAATTTAAAGTTTTTATCATGAGGCGTGTTAGTTAATTGCTTCATAAAGGTGTCTTGTTATTTATAAAATTTTAAAGCCATTTAATGCCTTAAATTAAATTGTTAATTATAAAAGCAATAATAATAATGAACTTATATTATATGATTGTTGTAGTGCAACTATTAAAAATTGCACTACTTGTTCATACTAGCAAATAAGATAACCATCAGTAAAGCATTTATAATCAGGGCTGTTCAGCGAACAGTTAAATAAATAACCATTTTGAGAATTAAGAGATGTTTTCAGATAAAGAATTTATTGAGTTACAATCTTCTTTGCAGGATATATATAAAATATTTAGTGGTTATAAGAAACCATCTGTAAATTTAACATGTCTAGATTATGGCCCAACCAAAGAAGAGATAGAAGTTTTTCAAAAATTTGAACTGCAGGAATTACCTTATGATTTTATCAGTAAATTAGAATTTTATGATGAAACATGGGGAACTTGGGGAACGTGCGAAGAGGTCAAATATTTTATACCACGAGTCTTCGAGTATATGGCCTTGCATTGGATGAACAAAGAAGGAAACCAATATTGGTTTTTTAATAAATCTATTAATTATAAATTAAGAAGGAGAGATAATTGGACACAAGAGGAACAACATGCTATTAAAGTTTTTACTAGAAGTTTGTTTTTATGTTTTATAAACTATGGCAACTTTGAATTTATAGATGAAGTATTTGATTTTATTTTTTCTATTAACGATAACATTGATTCTTACTTAAATATTTTAGAAAACACGTCGGATATAATTAAAGAAACTATATTCTTAGCAATTTTTAATAATTGGCTTAATACTGATGTTTTTGGAAATCGCACAAAATATCAAATATATTCAATGAAAATCCCATTAAGTTTTATGGATCGTAAAAAAATATTTTTAGAAACGATCCTTAAAAAGTATGATCTAATTTTAAATTTAGAGTTTTTATATAAAGAACCATGGGATTATTTAATATTAAATGGAATTTACCCTATAAGTAATCTTATAAAATATATAGGAAAGAATAGCGAAAATATAAATTGTGTAGACATTAATGGGCAAAAGGTATTTATAGCTAGAATCTATAGTGATTGCGGTAAATTAATTCCAGGCGCAAATTATTTAGCAGAATTTTGTTTTTATTACGATGATAGTGTCTCCTTTATAGAAACTGTTGAACTGATTAATGAGGAAAAATATGGTTTTGAACAAATGGAAGACAGTGTTTACGGTTATTATTTATACGGTAAAATGGATAACAATAAGCTAGATTTAAACGGGTTTTTTTTAGAGAACAGATTATTTTCTGAATGTAACTCTCTATGTGGCAAGTTTGTAAAAATAAATATTTATATGATTGATATGGAATTTCCTAATTGCTTATATTTTTAACTAAGGTATTCTATAATTTTCTAATTTTCTAATGTTGGTTTAAAAAATTTGTCTTGTACATATAGCGCATCTCCGGTATAAAAACCTGCGCTACTAGATTCTACCCTAGTAAATTTATGTTTTGCCAAAAATGCATCTAAATCTTTGATTAAAACTGCATTATCATATAATTCATCATAATTAGTTTCAGCAATAATAGCATCTACATTATTTAACATACCAGTGGCACCCCTTAATGCAATAAGCTCAGCTCCTTGAACATCTAAAACCAGAACATTATACTTGCTTTGCTCTTTTTGGGATAAATATTCATCTAAACGGTATCCAGAAACTTCAAAAGTTTTAGTTTCTACAATACTTGGATAATGTAGTAAATGATTTTTTAATTTTAATATAGAGCTAGAGTGACCGTCATTGCTAGTTTTTCTCAATGTTACTGGTCCTTTTAGATCGGTCGCTGCAAACATAGCAACTTTTGATCCTGGATGATTTCTAGTTGCTTGTTTAAGCTTAATTTCAGCTTCAGGATCTGCTTCAATCCATAATATATTCTCTATATCGTGGTTTTTATAGATTTTTAATTCTTCAGCATAACGAGCTCCTATATGGATTATACCTTTTTTAGGTATACCAAAAATGTAATAGGCTTTTCGTAGAAACCAATAAATAGAATCATGGGTAGGTTGAATTTTATAATAATAAGCCTGGATTTTTTTGCTTAATGGTTCTTGTATCCTTGAAGTAGGTTGTTTATGTTGTGCTATTTTTAAAAATTGATATGTTTTAATAGTTATTTTTAGAAAGAAAATTAGCATTAATATTGCTAATGTCCATATTAAAAATTTACGAATATTAGTTAATGATAATATTTTTTTATGTTTAGACATACTTCTTCTCACTCTTTAGCTATGTTAATTATGATAGTTAAAACACCTAAAATTCTACATGTTTATACAATAATAGTTATAGTTTCAATAGGAATAATTATTCAGTATAATTTAATTAATATCAATATCATATTCGTTTGTTTAGTTATAAAAATTATATTGCTAGCTTTTAATGATAATTGTAATAATAAAGCATGTATAATTTCAACGATTATATTGATTGTATAAATAAAAAACTATAAAAATGTTATCGCTTGACTTTTAAAATATGTTCATGTTTATAATCACATAGATTTTTGTTTTTATTCGTTTTTAATTAAGTTACATGGATGTTCTTGGAAAAGAAATCTATGGTATGTTAAATTTTTCTCTTACAGAGTATCATTTTGAGCCGTATAAAGATTTTAACGGTGATAATGCAATCCGGTTTCGTTTATCTGGCATAAATGGAAATAATTATAGTTTTGATAGTGCTACAGGAAAACTTAACGAACCTAAATTATCTGGTACTATTGCTGATTCATATAATGTCGATGTATTTAGCGATTTTCAAAAAGAATCTGAGTTTTTTAGTTGGAATAGTTATGGAACTTCATTCAAATTAACAACTGATGGCAACTTAAATCTATCTAAAATTAATCAAGATCATAACTCTAGATTTAAAATTAATGGAGCTAATGTAGTTACGTTAGGTGGACAAAATTTTAAACAGTTACATATTATCTCTAAAGAAATTAATTTCATTGATGATTGTGCTATAGGCGATTTAAAAGTTTCGGCATCTAGTATTTTAAATAACCATACTCTTAATGTAGAAACTGCCAATATTTTAGCATCTACCGTTACTAACTCTGGTGAAATTCAGGCATCTAAAACTGCAAAAATAAAATCTATCTATTTTGATAATCAACATGGTGGAGTGCATGCAGGAGTCGCTGTAAAATTAACCACAGAACATTTACAAAATGAGCAAGGTAATTTAAGTGGAATTAATCATACTTATGTTAAAATTGGTAAAAGTTTTACTAATAATGAGAATAGTGAAATTGGAGTAAGTGGAAAGACTACTATTGTTTTTAAAAATAATATGGAAATAGAAAAATTAGGGATTGTTCGTGGTGAACAAGTAGCAGTGATTAATCCAGCAGTTGTAAAGGGTAATGGAATTATAGCTGCTAATCAAGAAGTGCTATTAACCAGCACAGATATTATTGTTATGCCACAAATAGACATACAAATAAATTATTCATATAATCAATGTAACAGTGATCCTACAATATTAGTAGTTAACGGAAAATTATCTGGTAATGCTACTATTGCTCATGAAGCCAGTATTTTGGTATCTTCTCCAAATTTAAGGGTCACCAACCAGCAGCAAGTAACAAGTTCATCACATAATGCCACTACTTACCACGCACATGTATCCGTTAACAAAAAATTTAGCGCGCTAGAAAAGGCACAAAAAACCTCAGTAAAAACA
>CAIKKE010000011.1 GCA_903827925.1 uncultured Francisellaceae bacterium | reverse complement strand
GTCATTTTTTTAGTTAAATTTTTATGAATATTTACCATTTAACGATCTACCTCCCCAATTACTATATCTTGAGTTCCTAAGATAGTTACCAAATCAGCTAATAAATGTCCTTTAGCCATTTCATTGATTGCAGATAAATGGGCAAAACTTGCAGATCTGATTTTCAGCCTATAAGGCTTATTAGCTCCATCTGAAATTAAATAAATTCCAAATTCACCTTTAGGATGCTCGACTGCTGCATAACATTCGCCAAGCGGTAAACAATAACCTTCAGAAAATAATTTACAATGATGGATCAAAGATCCCATCTGATTTTTTAAAAAACTTCGTTTAGGTGGAGTAATTTTATTATTATCTAACATTACTGGACCTAAATTATTCTTTAACCAAGAGACTGTTTGACGAATAATTTTATTAGATTCTCGCATCTCTTTAATTCTAACTAAATAACGATCATAGCTATCGCCATTGCTACCGACAGGGATTTTAAATTTTAATTTATGATACACTTCATAAGGTTGCTTTTTTCTTAAATCCCAAGCAATACCTGATGCTCTTAACATTGGTCCAGAAAACCCTAAAGCCATAGCTCTTTCTGGAGATACAACCCCTACATTTATAGTACGTTGTTTCCAAATACGATTATCAGTTAATAAATTTTCATATTCATCTATTCTTTTAGGAAATCTTTCCGTAAAATCCCAAATAAAATCTAATAAGCTACCCGAGCGATTATCATTTAATTTATTAGTTTGCTGTTTATTTAACCACTTAGAAGGCTGATATTTTGCCATTTTATGGGGTAAATCCCGATTAACTCCTCCAGGACGATAATAATTAGCATGCATTCTAGCTCCAGATACAGCTTCATAACAATCTAAAATATCTTCCCTTTCTCGAAAACAATATAAAAACATACTCATTGCTCCAAGATCTAAAGAATGAGTTCCTAACCATAATAAATGACTTAAAATTCTAGTTAATTCATCAAACATCACTCTAATATATTTAGCTCTAATTGGCGGACTAATTTTTAATAATTTCTCTATAGCTAAAACATATGCATGTTCATTACATAACATAGAAGTATAATCTAAGCGATCCATATACCCAATGTTTTGATTATATGGTTTAGTTTCAGCTAATTTTTCAGTAGCACGATGTAAAAATCCAATATGTGGTTCGACATTTTTAATAATTTCACCATCTAATTCTAATACTAATCTTAAAGCACCATGTGATGCTGGATGCTGTGGACCAAAATTAATAAAATTAGAATCTTTACTATTAGTAATATCATCAGATCCTTTAATATTTTCTGTAATATTTATATTATTATTTACATCTATAATTTTAATTGTCATACTTTCTCTTTATTCTCATCATGACTATTATTACTATGGATCACTTTAGGAACTACTGGATAAGGTTCGAAATCTACTACTTGTTGAATTACTTTTTGTTGGTTTGCGTCAAATCTAACTTCATGTTTACCCATCAATGGAAAATCTTTTCTAAATGGATAACCATTAAAATTATCTTCAGTTAAAATTCTAGTTAAATTAGGATGACCAATAAATTCTATACCAAACATATCAAACACTTCTCTTTCATACCAATTAGCAACAGGCCAAATTGCAACACAAGAAGGTACTAATAAATTACTTGAATTATTTAATAAACATCTTAACATTATTCTTAAATTATTAGTTATAGACAATAATTGATACACTATTACAAATCTACATTTTTTGTACATTGTAAATTGTTGTTCTGTATAAGATAAATATTCATCATTTATGGCTCGAGCAAATCCATGGCTACTAACCAGATCTCCATCTAACTCCACTACTCCATAATGTAAGTAATCCACAGCACATAAATCCATTAATTGTTCACAATAAATAGATGGATCTGTTTTTAAATAATTTAATAAATCGATTAATCCTTCAGGATTAATCAATTCTAAAATTACTTCATGTTTATTACTATTATTTATATTTAAATTAGTTAAATCAGGAAAATTATTAATTATTTTTTGAGCAATTATATTTTTGATTACCATTTTAAAATTCACAAATATATACTATGAGAACGTTTAATTTTGTTTTGTAATTGCATAATACCATAAATCAAAGCCTCTGGAGTTGGCGGGCATCCTGGAATATAAATATCCACAGGTACAATGCGATCACATCCCCTAACTACTGAGTAAGAATAATAGTAATATCCTCCACCATTAGCACAAGATCCCATAGAAATTACCCACTTAGGAAATGCCATTTGATCATACACTCTACGTAATACTGGAGCCATTTTATTAGTTAATGTACCAGCTACTATCATAACATCTGCTTGTCTAGGACTTGGTCTAAACATTACTCCCAAACGATCTAAATCATATCTAGATGCTCCTGCGTGCATCATCTCTATAGCACAACATGCTAAACCATAAGTCATTGGCCACAAAGAACCACTTCTAGCCCAATTGATTAATTGTTCAAGATTAGTGATTAAAAATCCACGATGATTTATTTCTGAAGTTTCATTTTGATCAATCATCATGCCAATCTAAAGCACCTTTTTTCCATTCATACAAAAATCCTATGATTAATATTAATAAAAAAAACCCTACCCCATATTTAACTTTTAAAGATAACTTATAAAAAATCAAACTACAAGGAATTAAAAACAACATTTCCAAATCAAAAATAACAAATAAAATAGCAATAACTGCAAATTTGATTGGAATTTTCAACCTTGCATCAGAAAAAGGAGTAACTCCACATTCATATCCACTTAATTGTTGATTTTTGCTTAAATTAATAATTTTTTGTTTAGGATGTTTTTTATTAATTAAATTAGTAATTATATAACTACTAATTAATGGCATAATCGCAAAAATTATGCTTAATATTAATAATATTAATATTGGCAAATATTGATCAAATAAATTCATTTAATATTTCTTTAACATTTAACTAATATTTTTTAATAAATACATATATACTCTAAACTCTATTATACTTCTTAACTCTCTACTATACTTCTTAACTCTCTACTATACTTCTTAACTCTCTACTATACTTCTTAACTCTCTACTATACTTCTTAACTCTCTACT
>CAIKKE010000010.1 GCA_903827925.1 uncultured Francisellaceae bacterium | reverse complement strand
AGATGCAGGAAGAGAAGAAATTAAGAATGAAGCTAACAAAGAATTTGAAGCATTGGCGGAAAAACTAAAAAACGAAAAATCACAAATAGACTTAAAACTTGTACAAGATTTGATTGCAAAAGAAGATGCAGGAAGAAAAAACATTGAAAGTCAAAGAGATATAAAATTAAAAGAAAAACAGTTATTCATTCGACAACAACTACAAGAATTACTAGCATCCAAGTTACCCAAACCAGATGATAGTGACATAAAAGAGAAAAATGTAACTGAAGATCAGATAATTGAGAAAAAAACCCAAATTGAAGAACTGATGAAAATTATAAAAGATGATATATTTAATATTACTGATTTATTATCTAAAGAACAATTTTTTGCTAAAAAAAATATATGGCAAGGAATAATGCATAATTTACAACGCAATACACAAGAATTTATCAATAATATTGCTGCGAACGAAAAAAACCCATTAATACAAAAAGATGTACTAATACAAAAAACACAGGAGTTGGTTGCTCAAATTCAAGGGTATATTGAACCGCTATCTTCTTTAAAGAAATTCGATCTAGGTATACTTATCGATGAACTCGAAGAGATTCAACAAAAGATTTGTAATTCAACGTCATTAAAGGTACCCAATAAAGTAAGTGAACCTTTAGAATCAAGAGAGCCACAAGAACAACCAGGAGTAGAGCCACCAAAACAACCAGGATTAACAAAACAACCAGTAGTTAAACGAAGACTACGGGCATTACTAGAAAACTTACCCAAACTAGATGATGGTGACGTAAATGTAACTCAATCGAATTTGGTTTCAGATACTAATAAACTAATGAACACTATACAAGACGATATATCGAAGATTATTAGATGTTCTCGTGATAATATATCGAATCCAGAATTAATGTCTGATGTACAAAAAAGTGCAGAAAAATTAATCGAGTATTTGAATACTGAAAACATACAAAAAGCATTAAAATACCAAGAAAACCAGTTGCTAAGTAAAATGCAAGCTTTTTTTTCGCAAATAAAGCAGTCTATTACATCTGAATCTGAATCCACCACAAAATTGCAACTCCAAACTATTTATACATCTATGCATTCTTCAATGTTAAAAGTACTTAAAGATTTAAAATCAAGCGAGTTAAAAGAACAATCAGGAGTAGAGCCACTAAAACAACCACTAGTACAATCAGTAGCACCGCTAGGCCGTAGCTTAGTAGCAAAACGAATGAAAGAAGCATTAACAATGGAACAAAAAATTGCAATGGAAGAAAAAGTTGCAGCGGAAGTAATAAAGCAAGAAGAAGATTCAGTTAAGTCGATGAAAGAAAAAGAGAAAGAATATTTAACAAAAGCCATAGCAAAACTTAAAGGTTCCCGCAATCATAAAGGTTCCCGCAATCATGCGGCAGTATATTTTTTAGAAAAAATATTGAAAATTTCAGAAAAATTAGATGACGTGAAAGAATATACTTACTTGCAACTTATCTTTAAACATTATACATCTTTTGTTGATACGGGGTTAGCCCACCCAAATTTAATAGCCAAGAAATGGTTGCTTGCTTTAAAAGAAGGTTGCGAACAACCGGCTGAACTAGATGAATATATAAATTTTATATCTCCTATAGAAGGCTCCACAGCACTAAATTTTGCAGCAGAAGCTGCTGCAAAAATAGATTTATTGGAAGATGATGAAAATTTATTCAAGTATCATTTTCCATTTAAAAATCAAAATTCTTATTTAAGTATATCATGTTTTTTTAAAGATTTTCTATTAGAAGTACAAAGGGCACCAGGCATAACTTTAAAAAGCTTAGATATACCTAATAATGCTGGTATGACACCAGATAATTCAAGTGCTATATCAAATGCTACAATAACTCCTCATATTAACCTGGGGGAGGCATTAAAATCTATAGCGAATGATATATTTGAAATTAGGCATATTTATTATTTTTCGTTTGTTCCAAATTCGCCTCAAAGCAATTTAGGGGAAAAAATAATCAGTAATATACAAGCAACTACTAGTGCCATAGAGTCTATGACTAAAGAAGATTTTTTGGACGGGTTGAATTTAATGTCTGAAAAAGAAAAAAGTAGTTGTTTTAATTATATGCTTAATCGTTATATGCTTAATCGGAATTTGTTCGAATCCACAGGGTATATGGGGTTGCAGGAAACAGTTAAGTCGAAAATTGCGGATGTTTATGCAAGAATTGAGAAAAAAATGAAGGAAGCTACTTCAAGCTATTATTGTCAAACGGCAACAAAATTAAACCGTAAATAAATCCGCGTCTATCAATTCATAGTCTATCAATTCATAATCCCTATGTTTCAGGAAAGTTGTCCCCTTACAAGTTAACTGAAAAATATTTGCACACAACACTATTGTATATTCACTGTTTTAAGAGTTTAAAGAAAAGATTTTTAAATGGTGTTTAGAATTATTAAAATATTCAAAATATTTCACAAATATAAAGTCTAATACTCTATATTAATATATATGTTAATTAATATTATATATTTTTATATGAACAAGGTTTAGATAATATGCCAACAAATAAAAAGAAAACACGTAAACCAAGTGAATATGAGACATTGTTGTCGGACAACCTCAATAATCATAAAAAATTAGAAGACAATTTAAAAAAATCAAATAAGTTTATCCATAACAAAATGAAAACTCTTTTCTCAATTAAAATGTATGGCACTTATGAACAACAATTTATCGACACAGTTGCTTTTAAAAGAAACAACAACGCAAATGCACATGCAATGGTATCGATTAATCAGTATGAAAAACTTTTATCTTTACAAAAAGATATTGTTAAAAATATAGAAACAAACTTTGAAGAAAACATTAGTGTTTCTGGAGTTGATTGTAAATTAGATTTAACTAAATTCAAAAAAACACTTCGTGACGACATGGTTAACGTAGGTACTACAGAAGAAAAATACCCGAAAACTCTTCTTAATACATATAGAACAACATATAATCAGATGATTACACTACACCAAACATATATACAACAAGTAACTGATCAAGCAAATAAAATAATAAATGAGAATGCTGCCTCTGATGTTGATGTTGAATATAGGAAGAAAAAATTTAAAGAATTGTTTTTTCTTTTATATAAACCATTGGATAGCGCTAATGAGGTTAAAAAAAGTACATCTGAACTTAGCGACCAAAATAGAGATGAATTACTTATTAAAAAAGACCCAGAGAAAAAAGCACTAGCTAAAATATTAATAGATCTAAAAGGAAAGAAATGCTCTTTAAAAGGTAAAGCAGAACCTTTCTTTACTTATAATAAAGCTATTGTTTATGGTTTAACTGAAGAACAAATACCAATGTTAGAAGATATAGATGGGATGTTAAAAAATAAAGAATCAAGAACAATGTTATGTACTATGAATTTTGGAAGAGGTAAAAGTTTAGTAACAAATTTAATTAAAATCTTATATCAAAGGCCTAAATATACACCAAGTATAGGAGGAGGGATAGATGAAGAGGGTTATATACATGTAGGAAAAAGTACAGTTGGATTTTTTCCTAAAAGAATCACAGCACCCAAAGCTGATTCTGATGCTGAATCTAAAACTGAAACTAAATCTACATCTAAACTTGAAAAGGAGTTTTCAGGATTTATCGATGAGTCCCAAAGTTATGAAATAGATATTCCATCAATAATAAGTTTAAATTTACTAGACACCAATAAAAATATAATAGAGTTTGAAAAATATCTTGAAGAATTAAAAAATTCTGTAAAGGCTAATGATGATGATCCAACTCAAATGAAAATAATTTTTTTAGATGAATTTTTTACTATGTCTAAAAAATATCAAAAAGCCATTTTACGTGCATTCCCTAAAAGCAAAGGTTATAGTTTAATGTTAATTAGTGCTACTCCATCTATGGAAACTGTAGCAAGACTTAAAGAAGGAGGTGCTGTTGGTCCAGTATCAACAGAAATACAAGCAAGAATAAAAGATTCTCAAACAAAAATTAAACCAAAAACAACATTCATTCCTATGAATCTTCAAGAAAATTTCATTGTAAGATTGAATAAAGCTTATGCTGCAAATTTAGTAAAAAACACAGAATCAAATAAAAGTAATATTGCATTAATTTTACCTGATTTGTCTCCGAGCCAAATTAATTCGAAGATATTAAACAGTATTTTCAATACTAGCGATTTAAAAAAAGGTAATCCTAACAGGATCATTTTATTTTTTGACTCAGATGGTCAAGTTAAATCATATGATGGAAAAACCATCGATTATTTTGATATAAATAATACTAAATATAATGGTGATGCTATAATGTTATATCCTGGTGCTGGTGATAATGATGATCAGAAACATGAATTGTTTCCCGTTGGAGCAGATTTGGGAGAATACGCTCGCAATGTGAGCCAAATGATTATTGATTCTTCCACAGCTATAAGTGCAAGTAATGTACTGCAATATATTCACAGAGTTAGGCTGAAAAATGTAGATGATACAGAATACAAATATGAATATAATATTTGTGTCACATGTGCATGTAAAACAGAGGATGAATTTTATCAAGAAGCTAATATTTTAAATAAATCTAAAGACCTAAATACGGATATATTACTTTTGAAAACAGATCTAATGGATGAGTTGTTTGCTATTTTTAATCAAACAGTTAAACCAAATAATGAATTGGTTAAAACACAAATGCCACTTATATTAAAAAGTTGCAGAAAAAAAATCATAGATATGGTTAGACATGAAAATGAGATTACAGCAGACATGATTATTAAAGCTTTTGAAACAGCTTTTTCTAACAAAGAATTTAATTCTGCAGGAAGTGGTTTTTACACAGGAAATAAAGAGAAAATTAATGAATATATAAGAAGTAAAATGTTAGACCAAAAATTGCACTTAAAGGTTAAATTTCAAGTATTAAGTGATCGTTATTTACAATTAAGTTCTATATATACTGATGTTCAAGATGATAAATATTTTAAAGGTGCTGGTAATAAAGTTACAAAATTAGAAACTCAATTCAAGGAACTTCTAATAGATTATAAAATTTTAGAAAGTAAATTATTGCAATTTTATTCTGGTGAACATGCAGCTCAGGAAACAGCAAAAATTGTTCAATTAAATGAGCATAGATTATCTAATATTCAAGAAATAATAAAAATAGCAAATAAAACATTATTAAATTCACAAAAAGAATTAAAAACAAAAAGAATGTCATTAGAAACACTAACCTCTAATTTACGTACTATTTTATTCTTAAACAATATGTTGGAAGAAACAATTAAAATAGAAGCAAGCAAATTTTTTGCAAAAAACGAGGACACTCCATCAACCTTAACAACTCAATTTGCTACATACCAAATAGAAATCAACAGAGCTACAGCCATACTAAAACAAACCAAACATGATCTTTTAAATACTATTATTACAAAAATCAACCAGGAACTAAGCGAAACAAAAACACAAATTATCAACAATGAGAGTTCTCTTCGCAAGCATTTGTTTGAATGCATCAGTGATCTTATTTATTTTCAAAAGAATTTGGATAAAAAATCAGAAAAAAATGTATCTTTTATGGGAGAGTATCAACAATATATTGTTTCTAAAATCCCAGTTCTTGATGAACCATCAAAAAAACTTTTATCTGAAGAAGTCTTTGAATTTGTTAGATTTATGTTGCAACAGGAATCTGTTGTACACAAAGAAACAGATGATTTCGTTGGAAGAATAATGGAATCTTTTGGTGATGTGAAAATGTTTACAGGAGATGCGCACGAGTTTACTTATGACATATTTAAGGAAAGTTTAAGCAGCAGGATTGGTGCGCCACGATCGAGTGAAAAATTGCTGGCGGAATTTAAAGAATTAGAACCTTTGATAGATTCGAATCAAAAAATGAATTTTAATGGTATGAACGTTACAGCTCAGAAGGATTTAATAAGGGCAAAAATAGACAATTTTAAAAATAAATACAATTCGTCTTCACAGTATTCAGAGTACAAGAAAAATTATGAAGAAATAAAAGAATTATTAAAAGCACTTAAAACGGCGTTAGAACCAACACGTCAAAAGCGTGAATATGAAAAAACAAAAAAACAAATAGAAGAATTACATATCCAAAATAGCGCAGCATTAGATGAAATCCAACAAGAAATCAATAAAGCTATAGATATTCCCGGGTCCGGTATTTTTAAGGAAAAAACAGATTATTTACGAGAAAAACATGCAGATATTAAAAGTAAAGATGAAGATCTTTACAATGATGCATGTGTAATTTTCAATAATTCTTTTGTTCATTTCAATCTTCAGGACTATAATCCGAGTTTAAAGAAAATATACATGAACATGTATACAACTTCACTTCCTAGTATAAATAAATTAGAACGAGAAGTCTTAATGCTAAAAGATAAAATGGAATTGTATAAACTAAAGCAAGAATTAGAAGAAAAACTATTACAGTTGAAAACTGTATATGCAACTCCTGACGGTCAAACAAACAAAGAAAATCAGAAGAAAATTGAGGATCTTTTGAAAACTTTAGAAGGAATAAAACCAGAAATCACTAAGGTTTTAAACCCAGATTATGATGAAGAATTTGATGACATTAAAAAAAGATTAAATTCGTTTGCTCAAGAAGCTGGAAAAATAGATGCTGAAACAAGATTAGGCTCTCTTGAAGAATTAGAAGGCTCAAGTCGAGAATATGTAGAGCTATTAGAAGAGTCTTTAAGGATGAAAATATCATTATCTGAGGCAGCCATTAAAGGCGCGATCCCAAAAGAGTTATTAAAAGAAGCAGAAGATTTCGCTGCACGATTAGAAGCAGCAGCAGGTAAAGATAGAGAATTAACTCAAGCAGCAAGGGACGAAGCAGCGAGAGAAGCAGAAAGTTTAAAGAAATCGATTGAAGAAGCTAAAGCTAATGCTGCAGCTAAACAAGCTATAGCAACAGCGAATGCGGCGGCGCTTAAAATAGTAGAAGATGAGGAAATTTTAGGTCGTAATAGTTTAGATAAAGAAGAAAAAGTTGCAAAGGTAGAAGTATTATTACGGGCAGCATTATTACCTAATAGCTCTGAAAAAGACTTGCAGCATGCATTAGAAGAGGCAAAAACTTTAGTGGAAGAATTAAGAAAAACAGAACAAGATGCATCAGCAACCCAGAAAGAAAAAGCGGAAGCAGCAGCTGCAGCAGAAGCATTAGAGCAATTAGCTAATAGGACCAGAGCAGCTGCAGCTAAACAAGCAACAGCAAAAGGTGCTAAACAGCAAGCTATAGCAACAGCGAATGCGGCGGAGCTTAAAGTAGTAGAAGATGAGGAAATTTTAGGTCGTAATAGTTTAGATAAAGAAGAAAAAGTTGCAAAGGTAAAAGTATTATTAAAGGCAGCATTATTACCTAATAGCTCTGCAAAAGACTTGAAGGATGCATTAGAAGAGGCAAAAAATTTAGCGGAAGAATTAAGAAAAACAGAACAAGATGCATCAGCAACCCAGAAAGAAAAAGCGGGAGCAGCAGCTGCAGCAGAAGCGTTAGAGCAATTAGCTAATAGTACCAGAGAAGCTGCAGCTAAACAAACACCTTTAGCGCCCCCTCCTAAACCAATCTTAGCTCCAGCCATTCCAACAGAAGGTGTAGATCTATTGTTAAACGTAGAAACATCACAAATACGATTAAAAGAATCATTAAAAAAAGCAAAACAATTACTAGCAAATATAAAATTCCAAGAAGAATCGGAAAACCCCACAATAGATGACATAAAAGATAATATAGACAAAGTAGAACGATTATTAAAAGAAATAGAATCTAGAACAAATGAGCTAAAAATTTTATCGAAAAATAAAGCCAAAAAACCAGATGATGTAACAATACAGGAAAAATTATCAACAATAAATGTGCTAACAAAAGAAGCTATTGAATCTGCAAATAAGGCAATAAAACTATCAGAACAATTACAATATATTAGATATTCTAAATATAATAAACCATCAACTGTTGAAAAAGATGATTTAGACTTTCAATTCGAAAAAGCTCTTAGTTTTCAGAAAAAAAAGATAAGATCCGATAGAGTAAAAATTATTAATTCTGAAGAAAACAAAGGTAAAACTGAAAAAGAATCCTTTGAAGCGATCAAAAAACAAGAAGAAAATTTTGCTAAAAGCACAACACCAGAAATGCTTTCATCCAAAATGCGCTCTCTTGCAGCTAAAGAACTTTTACTTAAGGATACTAAATTTGAAAAAGATACAAAAGATCCACTAAGATTTTCTTTAATCACTGACGGCAAACATAAATTGAATATTGAAAAGAATAATGAAGACAATAAATTACTAATATCAGCCACTATAGAGGATGATAATTCTTATGATAGCTTGATAGCACACATTTTACTTGCAGCAAAAAAAGATAATGATAAAAAAGAATTAACTATTGAGAATTTAAAAGAATCTTTTCCAGACCCAGAAAAAGCTTTAGATTTTGTGAGACGCTTTATTATGTTATCCAAACCTAGAGGAATTAATTTGAAAATTAAGCCATATAATCAAGTACCAGGGCAACTTAATGTTCCACTACCAGCTCTTGAAATAATTACAGAACTGGAAAAAGTTAATAAAATTTTTAAAAAATAACAATGAAAATTATAACTATAAAAGTAACTATTCAGTGACCGAAACAAATATAAACATTTTCAAATTTTAGAAAATATTACTTGATAAGGTATTTTGATGACCCCATTAACAGATAAAGATGAAGTAGAAAAACCACAAAGAGCTCAATTATCTGTAGTTAAAGATTTACATGAAAATTTTAATAAATATATTAAATTTATAGCAGATAGAACGTATTTACAAAAAATGGGGGAATCAAAAAAGTTTGATGATTTATTAGCCATTCAAGATGAAAACATTGTTCAACAATCAAAACAATTAAATAGAACAGCAATCAGAAGATTTCATGGAGTTTTGCATGCTACGCGAGTAACTAGTTATATAGATATATTGCATAATTTTAGAAACAAATCTTTAACAACAGGGGGAACTATAGATCCTTTTTCCGAACAAGCAATTAATTATTTAGCTGAGATTTTTAATCTAGAAATACAAGATATTTTAATGTTAACTAAAATATCAGCATTTTTTCATGATTCAGCTAGAGCATCGGATGGAGTAGACAAATGGGATAAAGAAAGTGCAGAAAATTGTTATCATTTTATGATCAACAAAGGTATTGAAGGTAAAATAGCTAAATTTTTTGCTAATGCTGCTCAACATAAAGATTCTCCAGAAAAATTTGAATCTTTTTGTAAATCAATTTTAAATAACCCCACAGAAATCCAATTAAAATATTGTGATTATATACGGCATTTAATTAATGTGGCAGATACTCTTGATGTTATGAGAGTTAGAACAATTTTTGATGAATCATATTTAAGAGATTTTTGCAAAACCGAACAACATGAAAAAAATCGTGAAAATGCTAATGCTTTGATGAAAGAAGTTCGCAAATTAATTGGTGAACAACATGATTTGAAAAAAGGAGGAGCATGCCGTATTAAATTAAAATCTGAAAATTTTTTAGAGGATGAATGTTTTTCCCAACCTGATGATGCAGTAAATATAGAATTTGATGTTTCTGAAGATCCATATGGGCTAATGCAAAAACAAATTGAAAGAAGTAGTTCTTATTTACAAGAGTTATCAAGCACATCAAAAACTTTAAACAAAAAAGAAAAAGAAATTTATGAGAAAGTATATGAAAATTATAAAAATTATCAAATCGCCAAAGTGATAAGAAAAGATTGGGGTAAATTTGCACCATCTATTTTAAAGGAAGAATTTGATGCTCAAAATTTTGGGTATCAGTTAGATCCTTTGAGAGCGCCTAAAACAAGAAATACTCCTCTTAAAGCTAGATTAGGTGATATAGTGCCTATTACTGGGCAGCCTCATTTACCTAGAGAAATCACAAGCAAAATGAGTAAAAAGACTTCCACGTCTGCTTTTTCTGCGTTGCCGGGCGTTAAAAACCCAGTATATTCCAGACTGTTCAGTATTAAAGCAGAAGAATCAAAAGGCGTAAAAGATGCTGTTCTAGTTGGATTGATTTTTTTTTCTAATGATCCAATGAATGATCCTAATTTTAAGATATCTTTAATATCGCATAATGCTAGAGGGTATACTTATGGAAGAAATTATTATGTTAAAACCCCAGAAAAAGGTGAAGAATATCATCAAGAGTATGGTAATTGGAAAACCTTACAAGATATGTTTCAAAACGCCAAATTTCCTCAAGCAACCAATGAATTACTAGCCAGATTGAAATTTTCTGTAAATGATCCAAGCTGTCAAGTATTGATAGGTTTTGATAATTTAAAATCAAGAATGATAGCACAATTAAGAATTATGGACATTAAAAATATTTCTAAGGTTTCTTTTGTTCCTGTTTCTTTTTATTTAACTGAATCTAAAACAGAAAAGATCCGTCCTTATTGGTTACAAGATCAAAAACAAGATCTACAAACAGCATTAAAAGCACATGATGTTGACAAACAAACCGGAGCTATAGCATTAATGATTTCTTGGTTTAACCATGATTTAGAACCAACAAAATTGGAAAATTTAATTGAAAGTTTTGATGTAAAAACAGAATTTTTACAACTATTATTTAATGAAGAAACCAGTAATATAACAAAAATGAATTTTTTAGAAAATTTTTTGGGAATTAATTTTTCACAATTAACTAAAGATCATAAATTGATTTTAATAGAAAAAATAAAAGAACAGCTTGCAAAAGATTTTACGTCGTATCTGTCAAAATTAGACATGTTTTTAAGAAATGCTATAGATTTAGCATGTAAATCTATGCCAAATAGTTTTCCCACTAAATTGGTTAAAAATGATCTCATAATTGTAGTTGATAGAACAAGACAATCAGAATTATTAGAAATGCCACAAATAGATCTTAAAACAGATCTGAAAAAAAAACAAATGGATGATAATCCATCTAAATCTGATTTAAAAGATAAAGAAGATGGTTTTGCTGATTTTGCACAAACCTATTTAAAGGCTCAAGATGAATTACAAAAACAGCAACAGATAGATCCAGGAAAATCAGATGGTAAAACTGTTTCCGACAATAATATTCAAAAAACCTTAGAAGAAGTATCCACACAATTTAAATTATCAGAAATGCCAGAACAACATCAAGCTGAACAGCAAGAATCAAATGAATATGTAACACAATTTATACAGGCTACACTAACACTACCAGCAAAAAGTAATGACATAAATTCAATTAAGGCTCGAAATGAAAAATTAGAAAAATTATTAGAAAATCACTATGATTCAATTATAAATTATAGAGATAAAGAGCATCCTAAAGGTAATGTTTTGCATTATGTCGTGCAACGTAATAATATAAGTACTAACAATCTTATTGCGATTGCAGAAAAATTAGCTACAAATCCGACAATTGTTAATGCAGCAAATGCAATAGGTAATACCCCTTTATTTTCTGCAATCGCATATAAAGATTATCATATGGCCAAATTATTGTTAGATCACGGTGCCGATCCTTATAAATTAAATAATGCACGCCTATCTCCTTTAGCCAAAGCAAGTCAAGTAGTCGAAGATATAAAAGACCCAATAAGAAAAAATGCATTCCTAGAATTAATATCAGAAATGGAAAAAAAGAAAGATAATCCTATACTTGGGCATACTTCCACTAATAGTTGCTTTAAATAATATTTATAATATTATATTTACTTAATATATGCTTTTTTTAGGCACGTAGCTCAGCGGTTAGAGTATCACCTTGACATGGTGGTGGTCGGTGGTTCGATTCCACTCGTGCCTACCAAAGAAAAAAAAGATAGCTCGTAACAACTGCTCATAAATTTATTTATTATATTTTAGCACGCCACGAATTTTATATTTTGACTTTGTACTTGCATTTGTCTGATTAAAGGTAGAGGTAATAGTGCCTGTAGTCACACCTCTTTTACTGCTAAATTGCGGTATAACATACGGTTTTGCGCTATGATGTTTATATTTAATACGTAAATTATCTAAATATCTATTAAGTTCTTTAGCATTACTTTTACTTATTTGACAACTTGGAATTATTTGCCGAACAACATTAACTCTAGCATATAAAGCATTATAAATTTCACTAATATC
The DNA here is from genome assembly GCA_903827925.1 of uncultured Francisellaceae bacterium. Lineage (GTDB taxonomy): Bacteria > Pseudomonadota > Gammaproteobacteria > UBA6186 > Azoamicaceae > UBA6186. The sequence goes on along the minus strand of CAIKKE010000010.1, from coordinate 3,867 downwards.
TAGTATTTTTTCAAGCTCTTTAAAAAAAAATTTCAATATCTCTAAATTATTACTATTAGCTGCTTGATGCAATGGAGTAAAGCCAGCACGATTAGCTTTTACTAATAAAAGTTTATATTCATCCTGGTTAATAATACCTTGTTCCACTGCTTTAAATAATTTATCGAAATAAATTAACACATTTTCTTTTTGGCCTGATATTAAAACATCATGTAATGGTGTAAAACCAGCACGATTAGCTTTTGTTAATAAATCCTTATATTCTTCTTGATTGATTATATTTTTTTCAACTGCTTTAGATAATTCATCAAAATAAAGTGCTACATTTTCTTTTTGACCTGATATTAAAACTTCATGCAATGGGGTAAAACCAGCACGATTAGCTTTTGTTAATAAATCCTTATATTCTTCTTGATTGATTATATTTTTTTTAACTGCTTTAATTAATTTATCAAAATAAAGCGCTACATTTTCTTTTTTACCTGATTTTAAAGCTTCGTGCAATGGAGTAAAGCCAGCACGATTAGCTTGTATTAATAAATTCTTATATTCTTCTTGATTAACTATACCTTCTTCAACTGCTTTCAGTAACCTCTCGAAATAAAGAACCCCATTTTCTTTTTGGCCTGATATTAAAACTTCATGCAATGAAGTAAAACCGTCTCGATTAGGTTGTATTAATAAATTTTTATATTCATTTTTTTTAACTATACTTTGTTCAACCGCTGTAACTAATTTATCTAAATAAAGTGCTACATTTTCTTTTTGTCCTGATTTTAAAGCTTGTTGCAATGGAGTAAATCCATCTAAATTTGGTTGTATTAATAAATTCTTATACTCTTCTTGGTTAATAATATTTTTTTTAACTGCTTCGATTATTTTTGCAAAGTAAATATCTAAGATGTCTTTTTGTCCTGATATTAATGCTTCATGCAATGGAGTAAATCCATCACGATTAGCTTTAATTAATAAATTCTTATATTCTTCTTGATTAACTATGCCCCTTGCACATGCTTTGACTAAAGCTTCAAAATAAAAAACTACAATGTCTTTTTGTTTGGATATTAAAGATTGATGTAATGGAGTAAAGCCTGCATTATTTGATACTATTAAAAAACTTCTTAATAATCCCGGATAATTTTCAGCTTTATTTATTAACAATTTAAATATTGTTAAACTTCTATCTTTAGCTAATTTTTGATCTCCTTTATGTTTTTCAAAAGGCAATCTTAGTACGTCTAAAACATGTGAATGACCATTAACGCTTAACTCTTTAAATGCTAATAATTCGTCTTCTTGATAAATATAATCTAACACTTCTTGGTTGTCGGTCATAATATAATTTATAATTGCAGTATGTAATTTTTGTGCTTCGCAGCTACGATAAAGGTTTATAGTAGTTTTATTTCTATTTTGCATTTAATCTCCAAGTTATATTATATAATTTTAATTTTAGTATAAATATCAGTGACAGAAGAATAAGCCCAATTTCATAGTACTCTTATACTATGCAGTCAAATTCATCCACACACTTAAGATGACAGTCTCAAATTTTGAGCTAGAGAATTAGTGGTGGCGTACCTCGTGGCTCATCGAAATGTGAGGTGTTAAAAATTAATTTTAGATTATTAGATAAGGGTATTTGATTTAAAGTATTTATATCAATACCCTTAATCAAAGGAAATTGAGCAAGGACTTTGACATTTCCGTAATATTCTATAGAATCCACTATATCTTGATTAGGCTCTCCATTTATAATTACCCCTAAAGTATTTATATTTCTTCTTTTCAATTCCTCTAAGCTTAACAAAGTATGATTAATAGTGCCTAAACGTGAACTAGCAACTAATATTACTGGTATATCTAAATAAAATATTAAATCTATTATAAAATATTTTTTATTAAGTGGAACCAATAATCCACCTGCACCTTCAATAATTAAATTTTTATGATTTGGCAGTTTAATTTTAGATATATCAATTTCTTGTTTTTCTAAAATTGCCGCTAAATGTGGAGATACCGGAGTTTTATATAGGTATATTTCAGGATAAATTTGGATGTCTGTAGATAAATCTGACACAACTTTTGAATCTAATTGTTCTAAAGAACCAGTTTGTATTGGTTTAAAATAAGCATATTTTGTATGTAAACATAGCCAAGCAGATATTATGGTTTTTCCTATATTAGTATCTGTTCCAGAAATAAATATTTGCATAATAAATTATCTACCCTAACTATTGACTTAATTATAATAAATTGCGATATTTAATCACAAATATATAGAACTATATACAACATACAACTAAAATAAAATCATTCATAGATTATTGCTTATATAGCTAGCATTTGGATTATATACATGAATAAACAGTGGAAATTAGACGAAGCACGAGAGTTGTTTCATTTACCTTTAACTACCCTTCTTTATGAAGCTCAATCTATCCATAGAAAACATTTTACCCCTAATAGCATTCAGGTAAGTACCCTGTTAAATATAAAAACAGGTAATTGTCCTGAAAATTGCTCATACTGTTCTCAATCTGCTCATTATAAAACTGAGATAAAAAAAGAACCTTTAATGGAGGTAGAAAAAGTAATTACTGCAGCTAAACAAGCTAAAGAAACTGGCAGTACTAGATTTTGTATGGGCGCCGCTTGGCGAACCCCTAGAGATAAAGATCTGAAAGTGGTTTGTGATTTAATTGCCGAAGTTAAAAAGTTTGGACTAGAAACTTGTGTTACCCTTGGGTTGTTAAACAATTCTCAAGCTGAACAACTAAAGGCTGCTGGATTAGATTTTTATAACCACAATATAGATACTTCCCCTGAATTTTATGACAAAGTAATAACTACCAGAAAATTTGAAGATAGATTAGCTACTATTGATAATGTTAGAAAAGCTGGAATTAAAGTGTGTTGTGGTGGTATTTTAGGTATGGGAGAAAATAATGATGATCGGATCAAAATGTTAGTATTGCTTGCAAATTTAGAACAACCTCCTGAGTCTGTACCAATAAATAAACTTATTAAAATTCCAGGAACCCCGTTAGCTAATCAAGCAGATATCGATCCTTTTGATTTTATAAGGACTATTGCATTAGCTAGGATCTTAATGCCTAAATCTTATATTAGGCTTTCCGCAGGAAGAGAAACAATGTCGGATGAACTACAGGCTTTATGTTTTATAGGCGGGGCTAATTCTATTTTTTATGGAGAAAAATTATTAACTTCTGATAATCAAATTCCAGAAAAAGATGATAAATTATTCGAACGATTAGGACTTGAAAAATTATCACATAGCAAAACTACCATAGAATAAATATTTTCTAAAGTAAACCAAAATAATTAACAGACTTGGAGAGTAACGATTAATATAGAATACTCCCCAAGCAAAGTTCAATAACTTCCTTATATAATTAGAAAATTATTAGGAGTTGTAGTTATAAAATTGCTAGTTTTAGATTGAGCTTTTGAACTAGAAGATCTCCTTTTAGACTGCTTAGATTTAGCAGATTTTTTAGCCTTCACTATTGATTTCTTTTTTGCTACTTTTTTAGTTTTTTTAGTAATTTTTTTAGTGGTTTTTTTGGTAGTTTTTTTTGCTACACTAGATTTTTTCTTAATACTAGGTTTTTTTTTGGATCCAGCAAATGCTTTAGATTTAGCATTAACAGCTGCTTTAGATTTAGCTTTAACAGCTACTTTGGCTTTTTTGTGGTGTTTTACTTTTGCTTTATGTTTTTTAGTACTCATAATCATCCTTAATCAAAAAATAAACATTAATTAAATTAAAATGTAATTTTAGAATAGCACATTTTATTTCTTTTGCTAAAAATTACTAAAAAATTATTATTTTTTTTTTTTTTT
>CAIKKE010000009.1 GCA_903827925.1 uncultured Francisellaceae bacterium | reverse complement strand
TGTCATGTATTAGCTGCATCTTATGGTGATTTATCTAGTGAAAGAGTTTATATGCGACTTGAAAAATTAGGATGTGTTGAGCGAAAAACTGGTGAGATCATTGAGATGAATATTCAAGGCTATGTTGCAGGGGAGGATGGTAGAGCTGGTATTCGAGGTTCTTTGGTTGATAAAGCAAGTGAAAGTATGCGGCATGCAATGATTGGTGGGTTTTTTAGTAGTATTGGTAGGTTTTTAGGACAAGCTAAAAGTTCGGTAACATTTTCCCCAGCAACAGGTTTTGGGCAAACTAATCAATTATTACCACAAGATGTTTTAAAGCAAAGTGGAGCTCATGGGATTGGAGGGGCACTGGATAAATATGCTGATTTTTATATTAAACGTGCTGAGCAAATGCAACCTGTGATCCAAGTTGCCGCCGGTCGTAAGGTAGATATTGTATTTACTCAAGGAACAGACTTTACCGATAATTCATTTCGTAAGGTATTAAGTAAAACTCGTGATCAATTAAGGCATCAACAAGTACAAAATTTAGAAGATAGTAAATCAATCCAAGATTGGGAAGTTAAATTTAAGGAAAACTAATGAAATTAATATTTTTATTAATAATGATGAGTTGTTTAATTAGTTGTTCGGGAAAAAGTGAACAATTTGATTGTAAATATAGTAAAGGTGTTGGTTGTAAATCTATTAGTCAAGTAAACCAAATGTTAGATGATTTAACATTAAATACCTCGATTAAACCACAACCCCAGGTATTAATTGTGCAAAATCAAAATTCTAAAAATGTGCTAGAAAAAGTTCAAAGAGTGGTTGATGAAAAATTGAGAGTTTATATTGCACCATATCAAGATTTAGGAGGTAATTTTCATACAGGGGCGATTGTTTATACGGTCTTAAGGCCGGGATTTTGGCAAGTAGATGGAGGTGAATTTTAATGTTTAGCAAATTTGGACAGAAAATTGGTGATTTTTTAGGGGATAGAACTTATGGTACTAAGCGCTCTTATTTTGAGGAAATTTATCAACAAATGACTCAGTTTTATAAAATTAGTGATCTATTTCCTTATGAGAGTTACAACGATAAATTTCAATTATTTTTTAATAAAGGTAGCATGGGGTTTGTATTAGAGACACCGGCATTAGTTGGATCATCAGAGGAGATGCAAAAAGAAATCAGTGGTTTATTTCAAAATGTTTTACCTCCAGATAGTAGTTTGCAAATAATGTTATTTGCAGATCCACATATAGGTTCGATTCTTGATCGTTGGATGAATGCAAGAACTAGTGCTATTATGCAAGATTTAGCTAAAAAAAGAATTGAACATTTAAATAAGTTTGCTTTTAAATCACCTAATTATCCTTATAATTTACGTAATTTTCGGTGTATTATTAGTTTTTCGCAAAAACAAGTTAGTACTAATGAAGTTATATTAACTGAGGTTAATCAAATAAAAAATCAGATCGTAACTACTTTGGAAATGTTGGGTTTAGGGGTATTTATTTGGGATCCAACTATATTAATTAACACTTTAAGTTCAATTATCAATATAGATCCTGATTTTACTAAATTTCATTTAAAACGCTATGATCCATTAGAGTTAATTTCAGAACAAATTGCAGATCTAGGCAATAACTTATTGGTTAGGAATAACGATTTAAGTTTAAATCTTGGAAAGATTAAAGTTCGCAGCTATCAAGCAACGCAAATTCCAACAGTTTGGTCTTTACATGCGATGGGACAATTAATTGGAGATGAAGATCGAGATCAAGCGCAAATTCCTTGTCCATTTATTTTACATTATGGAGTGCATATTCCGAAACAAACTAAAACTAAAGCCAAAGTTTTAACTAAAGCTACATATGTGGAAAGACAAGCTAATTCACCTATTGGTAAATATTTACCTGCTATTTTAAAAGAAGCAGAAGAGCTGTCTTTTGCGAGAGAACAATTAGGCAGGGGTGAGAGAATTGTGCAAACTAGTTTAAGTGTAATTTTATTGGCAGAGCCCAATATACTAAGTAGTTGTGAACAAATTTTATTAAATCTTTATCTAAGTAAAGAATGGCAATTGCGTCCCAATAAACTATTTCATTTACCAATGTTTTTAAGTTGCTTACCGATGTATTGGGGAGATCAACAAATTAAGACGTTATTACATTATAAAAAAATTAAAACCACATTATCAACGGAAGCTGCTAATTTGTTGCCAATTCAAGCTGAATGGTGTGGGAGTAAAACTCCAGGGATCTTATTAGGAGGCAGGCGTGGGCAAATTATGACTTGGTCACCATTTGATAATCAAGCTGGTAATTATAATGTTTGTGTGGTGGGTCGTCCTGGATCTGGTAAATCAGTATTTATGCAGGAGTTAATGGTTACAACTTTAGGGCTTGGTGGTCGG
>CAIKKE010000008.1 GCA_903827925.1 uncultured Francisellaceae bacterium | reverse complement strand
ATTCAAACAGCAATAGCTGATCGAGCTTATGGTTCTGGAGATATTATTCAAAAATTATTAGATCAAAATATTAAGCCCAACATACCATTATTTAGTGGTAACAGCGGCAAAAGAGATCTAGTGCAAGAAGGATTTTTCTATAATAAAGAGCATAATTATTATATATGTAGCCAAGGAGAAATTTTGCTACCATATCCTAGTATAGCAAATAATGTCATCACGTTTCATACTGAAGGTGATGAGATATAATCGAATTTTGTGTATGAGTTGTTTAAGTTGATTTTACAGCTTAAATTAGGTAGCGTAATCTAAATTCAGAAAAATTAGGAGTACGCTACGTGAGTAATAATAAAGTAATTGAGATTAAGAATCCAGAACTAAAAAGTAATGATTTACTAACTGATTTAATAAGAGGCTCAGCCAGAGAAATGTTAGCGCATGCTATAGAACTAGAATTACAAGATTTTTTAACAAAACATTCTGAGTTACTAATAAACAATAATAAATCTAGGATTGTAAGAAATGGATATTTACCAGAGCGGAAAATTACAACTGGTATTGGTTCTATAGATGTTAAATTACCTAGAGTTAGAGATCGAAGTGATAGTAAAGAAAAAATTAATTTTACATCCAGCATAGTACCTAAACATTTGCGTAGAAGCGCATCTATTGAGGAATTATTACCATTATTATACTTGAAAGGTATTTCAACTAATGATTTTCAGCAAGCATTGCAACCATTATTGGGATCTAACGCCAAAAATGTTTCTCCTGCAGTAATAAGCAAATTAAAAGCCAATTGGGAACAAGATTATATTAAATAGAATAAACGAGATTTATCAGCTAAAGAATATGTTTATTGGTGGGTAGATGGAATTTATTTACAAGCACGCATGGAAGAAACAAAAAACTGTGTTTTAGTAATTATTGGAGTAACTCCAGCTGGAGTTAAAGAATTGGTTTTAGAGAAAGTAAGGCTAGCTGGTTATTATTAATGAATCAGCTCAAAGAAAATGAAAAATCAATAATTAAGGCTTTTTACTTGAACTTTGAGTTTTATGCGAACCAAACCTTTAATTAACTTTATTAAATTTTCCCAATATAGTGCTTATTTAGCTGATGCTATGAAAAATTTAACAAATAATTTAAATAATCACGAAATGAAGTGATAAAATCACGAGCTATTTTGTTGTAATAAATTTGTAATATTTGTTTTTTAGCTTCGTTGTTATTCTTTATTATAATATTATATAGATTAGGCTTATTTAAGGTGGCATCCATTTAATCAGCGCCATCACTTACCAGATAGAAGTTTATTTCTAAAAATATGAATTTTATCTTGTGGCGAATGGAATAATCCTGTAATTTCAAGTGAATTGGTGAATAGATTAAGAATTAAAATACAGCCCAACTTAAAAATTGTTTTATCAGATCAGGCGGAGTAGTCAACAAATGGAATCTTATATGTTTGCGTATTTAGCATATAGAAAATTAAATGGTTTACCAACTAGTTTGTCCAAAATTACTGGGGCAAATAGTTTTATTTATGTTGGGGTAATTTATACGCCATTAGTTACTAATAAAGTAAAATATAAATTTTAAGATCTATTATCGATAATTTTAAAATAATGTTGGCATTATTCTATATTCACCTTCTGGATTGATTATTACTTAAATATTTTTATTGAAAAGAAAATATTGCTGATTTGTTAGAGAATATAAAATTTTGAGAATGCTAGTAAGGCTTTATTTTATATTAATAAAGGTTTTGACAAAATAGGTAATGGTACATTTGATTTTAAAGTTATTAGCCATAGTCAAAGCTCTATGAAGCATGGTTTAGAAGGCCTAGTTATGATTTGTAAATATATTCAACAAAAATCTAAATTACTAGTAAATAGACTTCAGCGCATGGTATAGCTAGCGTCATTACATAGAATCAATGGTATTGTGAAGTAAATGATAAAGTTATAAATAATAAAAAATAATACCGCAGAAAATTGAATAAATATTGAACTATATGCCTAAAAAGATGACATTATAAAGAGTAAAAAAATTTAGTAGTTTTTAGAAGTAATTTTATATGAATTTTAGTTAAATTGAGAATTGCTGATTATTGAGGAGTTATCGTATGTTCGCAGAAGAAACATATTGTCAAAAAATACAAGTTAAAAGAATAGTTAACGAAACTATGACATTAATAAACAATGGTGAAGCGTCTATCAGTGGAAGTAAAACTGATAAAGATTCTGCAGTAATTTTTATAGAACCAACTGGCTTCGGCAAAAGTACAATTATAGGCCATGTGTATGGTAAAGCAGCAATTTTAAATTTTGGAAAAAGTTAGCAATAAACAATATTGACCTATACTTTATAAATGGTTAATTTGTACAAAAAAATATAAACATATAATAAAAATTTGGTCTTTAACATAACAATTTTTTCCAAATTGAGAATTGCTGATAATTTAAATGGTAAAATTAATTCAGCAGATCTTAAAATTAAAATTGAGAGATTATACGTAAAAGAAATTAATTCAAATAAAGTAAAAGCTTTAAAGATAGATTTTATTGAAAATATTATGAAATTAGACAAGGAGATTAACAATGCCCTATACCCCACATAACGATTTAACTTCAGCATGGAAAGATAATGAACAACAACACGTAGGAGGATACGTTTATGTCCATGATGGAGAAGTACATGGACAAGATATGAAGTAATTTCTAGAACTTTAACTATTAAATATGATGGTCACGTAGATATTGGTGAACGAATTATTATTAATGATGAGATTCTCAATCCTTGGGATAGAATGTTAGCTGATGCTAGAAATTATGTTAGCCAAAATTACGATAATTCATTCAATTGTGGAACTTTTGTTGAAAGTATTAATACTTGTAATGTTGTAATGACTTTATGTGTTGGCCCCGTGGCTCTTCCTTGTGTTTTGTATTGTGGTTATAAAATTTTTATTAGAGAACGTAAAGAAGCAAAAGCAAAAGAAATGGCCAGCATAACGATAAATAAATTTTGGGAAGAAATTAAAGATGAGGCATTAAAAAAAGCAGATTCTAGAGTAGATGCTCGAATACAAGAAAAACGTCTAATAAGCACTAGTATGTTAAATGCATTTAATGCATACCAACAGCAACCATCATATGCCTCGAGCAAAGATGATGATCATAATGGCGCTCAACAGGAATCATGTTTTAATTCTTGGTCTCAATATCAGCGTTCAGCAATAGCTCCTAGACCAGAAAATATGAGTTAGAACAGCAATTCTAAATTTGGAAAAATTTAATCTTTTTGGGTTGAATTCCCCGCCCCCTTCTATAGATTTTATTTTTACTAAGAAGTTATTAAGTAGATGTTCAGATTGAGCTTTATAATCACTTAGCTTTTTATTCTGAAATATTTGAAATAATTGTTTTATACTTTGATTTAAAAAAGTTTTTGCTTTTTTATTAGCTGATAATAGCATAATTATATCATTAATATATTTAATGTTATTTGGTTGGATCACATCTTTCATGAATCTTTTTAAATGACACTCAAAAAGTAATACATACTCTTCATCTTTAACAAGATCAATAGTACAATTTTTTACAGATGTTGATGCAGTTTGTAATGCTTGTTTAATTCTATCTATCTGAGGACAACTAGGATTTTCATGTGCAAGCTCACCATCTATAGTCAGCACATGATTTAAACTTGAAGTTGGATTAATGTCATGTTCATTAACTGGTTCCCATGAATTAACATCGAAAACTAGTATTATTAATAAATTTAACATCATATATCCATATAAACTATTTTATTTATTATTTTTTAATTTTATTCTTGTTGCAAAAAAAGCTTGATTTTTTTTAAATTTATAGTTAAAATAAAACTTGAGATTGATTTATTATTTAATAAAAATTATCAAGAATAAATCTTATATCATATCAATCTTTTGTTTTTATATGGTTTACTAAAATTTTAAAAATAAAACATTTAGTTGGAGGATTGAGATGATAAGATTATCAAAAAGCACAAAATTTAAATCTAGAAGAAAGAATTTTTTTATAAAAGACAAAGATACTTTAGTAAAAATTACTCAACCTAACTTTATGGAAGTTGCTGTTTTCTGTAGTGTTCTTTTAGAAAAAATAAAAAAATCTAAATATTGTTAAATTTTAATATGGCAGGATCTCTAATTCCATTGCCAAACATAAATTAGAGTTTAGAAAAAGAATTTACTTGGTTAAGACATGATAATAGCAAGATAAAAAATATACCTCTCAGCCTGCTATTAATATATCCAACGCCAATTAATTTTTATAATTTGAATTTAAGTAGATTTAAAATGAAACAGGAATTTGGAAATTTTTCATCTTTGAACAAAAATCAAAAAACTGCTGCTGTTTTATTATCCACAGGTACATTTTTAGAATATTTTGACTTAATGCGTGCGACACGAGGTTGCTGCTAGAAGTTGTTTTGATAGAAATGGATATCTATACAAAACCACCTATATGGCCCAGTGTTAGAGAACGTGTAACCGGGGGGCCGCCATTTACGCACCAATCTGCCTGGAACCCTTAATTCCTTAACTTAATGGCAGAGACACCCTTGTGGGCTGGTAATCGATTTTTTAACAGCGCATTATTTTTATCTGCTAATAATTCATTGTCTCGGATAAAATTATCATCATTCATCCAAACATCTATTATATTTTTAGCATAATTAAGCAAGTACTCAGTTTTTGTTCTTGTGGTTTTTATAAATCCGATAAGTAAAGGCTGGTTAATACAAGCTGAAGAAGTATAATCTTTAACTGAAGAAACCACAGGACTAGGACTAGCAGAGGATGAAGCTATAGAAGCCATGGATAATGATGGAGAACTTGCAACTGCCGACGGAGAAGATGATGGATAAGTCAAAGAATTATATGATGAAACTGCAAGTGCTTCAGTATGGCGTTTTGTTTCAGTCACACTTATAGTTGTAGTTAAGGTTTTTGTATTTGAATCTGTTACCTTTGTAGTTCCAGTATTAGTAAAAGTACTAGTTATCGTTGATGATGCAGTTCTGCTTGGAGTATTAGTTTGTGTATCTGTATTAGAATTTACTTGATTTATACAGACAATCTTAACTATCCCTTTTTGATCTGCTGGGATTCCAGACACATCCTCCACCTCCAAACACCAAGGTTCACTTTTTAGGGCTGAATAACCTGTTAAAATCCAATAACGTAGGTCGTAATGAGTATAATTTATATTATCCGGAATTCTACCACTGCGTTGCAAATTTTGCTTAGACATTGGCCATGGACTCTGACCAAAAATTTTTATACTTAAAGAAATAATTGTTTGTGAGTAGGTGGGTGCGATATAAATACTACCGTCAACCCCAATTGTTGGCTCATAAAGATAATCATTAATTGGAAAACTCCACTGCAATGTGCCGTTCGGATTAAAACTAAAGAGAGAAGTAGAAATTACATATATGCTACCGTCAACTCCTATAGCCGCTGAAGACCAAATCCAGCCACTGTCATAACTCCATTTTAGAGAACCATTAGAATTTATACAATAAAACTTTCCACCTCCGCTATCAGCATAATTTGATTCTGAACCTACGTAGACACTATCATCAATTCCTAGAACTACTGGATTGTCTACGGTAGAAACTCTGCCCGCTACTGCAAAACTCCATTGCAATGAACCACTTGAATTGATACAATGAAGATAATTATCAGAGGTTATGTAAATATTACCATTTTTACCAATTACTGGTGAATGAATTGAATTACGAGTATTATTTAAAGAATAAATCCACTTTAAAGTTCCATTTGTATCAAAACAATAGAGGTTACCTGCACCTATGTAAACGCTACTACCATCTGTAGCAATTGCTGGTGATGAACCCCAGCCAATTGTTTGTTCGTAACTCCACTTTAGCGTACCATTTGCACTTAAACTATAAATATTGTAAGTGCTAATATAGATACTTCCATCTGCCCCAATTGCTGGTGAAGAATAAACGTAGCTATTGTCTAGTCGACTGTTCCATTGTAATAAACCATTTAGACTTAAACTAAATAAATAAGCCTCACTTCCAAAACCCCCCATGTAAATACCACCTCCATCTGGCCGTAAAATAGGTGACCGAAATGAGTAAAATGTACCACTCCATAAGGAGTAATTGTAGCTCCAGCGTAGCGTACCATCTAAATTCAGACAATATAATTGATCACCCGCAGCATAAATGCTGCCATTTACCCCAAGAGTAACCGAGTCAGTAAAATAGGCGCCTGGACTGCTAAAATACCACTTTATTCTACCAGCAGCTGCCCAAAATTGTTTATAGGTTGAATTATATTCTAGACCTGTACTACTATTCCCTAAATCAACAAAAGACTGACTGGAACTTGCAAGTACATATGGAGCAAGAGGCTGTCCGTAAGTATGATTTCCTAATTTCATAGGTAATAATTTCATGCCAGAGTTAGTAAAATTTTTAGGAAAGCGGATCACAATGTCGCTAATATTCGTTCTCCCAAACAACTTGGTTAAATCAATAATGCTGGTTTGATTTGGAATGTGAAAAATAGGTATAACATTATCAGTATTAGTATCACTATTTGTAGGAGTAGGTGTTTGGCTAGCCGTTAATGTTGTAGTTATGGTTGTGGTATTAAATGGAGATACAATAGCAGGAACAAATGTAAGATTATTTTTTCCATCCAAAGTATAGCTAATGTTATTATATACAGATGGTAACAATATTGTTACACCATTTGAGCATGTCATGGTTACTTGACCAACACCAACATCTTGTTGAAAAGATGCACTGATAGAATTTAATGCAGAAACATCGATCAGGTCGCCTGACTTGTATCCTTGTATGGTAGATGTGCCAGTGGCTACAGATGGATGTATTTTTACATTTTTACTTTTAACATAGCCAGACGTAAATATAAATGTATTAGCTGAGTCAGAGTTGCCAACCATTACGCAGTTATAAGGATTATTCTCATAATTCATATAAATATTACTTCCAACTAGACCAAACAAATAACTGTCTTGGTTGATATCACACTTTAGTACCTCACCAGGAGTAACACTTACATAGTAGATCTTAGGATTGCTGATTCTGCGATCTGCTACATTTAGACTAATATCCAGATTGCCATCTTGAAAATTAGTGATTACGATAGTTCCATGTTTACTTGGATTAGTAGCTATACTATTCAAAGAAATCATCAAATTTTTTCCTGACAATTGCAAGAAAAAAATATCGTTGTTATGATAATTATTTAGTATTCCATACGCTTGTGATGAAAATGTACTATCTGGTTGGCAGCCTGTATTTGGATCATTTGGATAAAAAGCGGAAACAACATTACCGCTACCTACAATATTAGCCAGTACAATACCAAGCGATTGAATGTTGCAATTTCCATAATTGTCTAATGTAATACTCCCAAGCGCATCGCCATCATTGATAGTTGTTATACCTTGCATATTTGTCGTAAAAAAATGATACACATCATTGCCACTTTCATCTCTTATATTATTTACACCATTAAATGCCCAGTACTCATCATTCCCGCTTTTGCCTTCTAAAATATCATCATAATCTCCAGCTCCCCATAATAAATCATCATGATTATCACTACCTGTAATGAAAAAATTATAATCTGTATTTAAAGAAGTCGAGACGGTGTCAAGAACACTTCTCAACAAAGTATTATCTAAATTTAACCAGTAATAAGAATTTAGATCATATCTCTTAAAGAAACCTGTATAACCACTATCATGCGAAAAGAGTCGCCATGCATCGGTCTGTTTTGAAACTACATAAGGTTCGCCAGTTACCGAATTAAATTGTAATAAAATATCTATCATACTATGTTGTTGTAGCGTGTAAGCAACATACATATCTATCAATTGACAGCCCTCAGCACTAACATTTAAAAATTTCCTCCACAACCGACCACAGCTAATTGCCGCAGAAGGATATGAATATTCCGGGTAAACTCTATATATTGTACTAATTGCTGAAGTATCCAAGGTATTTATCAGGTTGGGAGATGCTTGATATGCTGTTACATCACCGTTGGGTATATTTTGTATTTTCATGTAATTAGCTGCCCCGGGATTTTCAAATCCAATCGAAGAGCTTTCATATTTTCCAGCAAGTACTTCTGCTAATGCTGCCCCTAGCGAATGACCAGTAAACGTTAAACATTTAGTGTTTTGGTTTCGCAAGCTAGTATCCAAATAATTAATTGCTTGATCTATGTAATCACTCAAGTATTCCCCAGTAGTAGCTAGTGAAATATCTGCTAGATAGTCCCTAAATCCAACCGATCCACGAATAGCTAGAACAAAAGTTCCATTTCTATTAAATAATTGCCCATAAAATCCAGTAAGTATTGCTGCAGATGTTGGTGGCAGAGAACTCCAACCAGTAAGTCCCGATATTTCCTTATCACCGTAGACCACAGATGACAGGTAAGCGTATTCGTACGGGCTAATACTGACACACATCGGCGATGGGCTCATCGACGGTGACGCACTAGCCAAAAACAGCGGAGACGCCGACAGCGGCTGTACGGATCTCGCGCACATGCTCACGGCGCTATCATATTTTGATAACTGCACGCAGCACACTGCTCCAGACACACCATACGTTAAGCACCTCATATCATAGTTTTTTTGTATTGTGTAGGTCATCATTTGTCGTCCTGAGTAATCAGTGCCAACTTCCCCGTCGAGCATACCATTATAGTGTGTGTGAGCCATCAGGACCTCTGTAGGCGGGCAATAAACGTTAGTCTTTGCATATTGGGACCATATGTTCCAGCAATAGCCCGATGCATACACCAGGGCGGAGCCTCCCGCGAATACACGCGTCTTCGCACCGAATGCCTGATCTCCATCAAACAGGCAGTGGCAGACGAGCCCCGTAGGCTCAGGCATGGTTTCACAGTAATATCGTACCTGTGTCTGCATGAGTGCCCTCGGTTCGTCGCATGTTATGTTCAATGTCGTCCCTCCCATCCACGCTCCGCACACTGGCGCCCCTGCCTTCATCCCCTCGGAGCACAATAATGATGAGGTTATTCTATTCAGCATCACCAATATCATTGTCAATCTCATAACTAAGCTCTCCTAACCATTTCCCATGCCCGCCACTCCGCTAGAATATCGCTATACGGTGTAATGTCTCAAGATATGTAACATCAATTGTCGCAGGCCTTTTAAACGTCACAATTATTTTTACTACCAATTACCATCGACCACCACGTTGCCCATCGAAACAAATAACGCAGGACTTTCACTGAATTTACAGCACCTTCCTCCATAGCGTATATTTTGTTTAGAGCTCGACGATATGTCCTCGGATGAAGAGATGTCGTCACCTGGATTTTTTCGTTATCTTGCTGGTTTTGTGACACAGCAAAATCTATTCCCAATAAGTGAAACCCCTTAGTAAATTCTCCCATTTGCGTCTTAGTACGCGATAATTTAAGTTTTAAACTTAATAAAATTCGTTGCATACGTTTTTTAGCTTTTAAAAACTGTCTTTTAGTTTTTGCTAAAATCACAATGTCATCCATAAAACGGCAATAACTAATGCCAGTGTTTTTTTGAAAAGCTTGATCTAATTCTTCCAAATACAATGCTCCAAAAATCGGTGGTAAACTACTTCCTCTTGGAATTCCTAATTTAGGAGTTGTAACTACACCACCATCATCTATTGCGGTTGTGATTACATTTTCTAAATATTTAACTAATCTTAAGTCCATAAAATGTTTTTGAGTTTGCTTTACCAATATATTACGATCAATTGATGCATAATAATCTTTTATATCAGCTCTGATGAAATACCTATAATTTACAT
>CAIKKE010000007.1 GCA_903827925.1 uncultured Francisellaceae bacterium | reverse complement strand
TATTTTTATAATTAATTTTTTTGATTAACAACTATCGCAGAACCATTTTCAAATGTTCCCCACATTAATTGACGCGTAATAATATTATCATGCATTTTAAGCATGCCTGTTACCCCAGAAATACCTATTTCTGGCATAGACAATAATATAGGTATTTTATTAGACAATTTATATGCATCTATGCCTAATCCGTATAGTCTAGGAAATGCCGCAAAGCTTTCTTTCCATAGGCTTTTAATCGATTGATGGATATTAGTATTGGATATCGAAGGATCTAACATCCATGGCATATCACAAAATTGGATCCCATCTAAATCTCGATCTAAGCTTGGATTAGATATTCCAGTATAAATGTTAGAATTTGCATACACCGGAATTTTATTTGCATAATAAAAATTTAATAAAGGCTTTATTTGTCTGGAATTTACTGCATTAGTTATTAAAAAAATACAA
Organism: uncultured Francisellaceae bacterium; assembly: GCA_903827925.1. Taxonomy (GTDB): domain Bacteria; phylum Pseudomonadota; class Gammaproteobacteria; order UBA6186; family Azoamicaceae; genus UBA6186. The sequence goes on along the minus strand of CAIKKE010000007.1, from coordinate 5,424 downwards.
TCGATATCTTGTCTTCTAGTTGGTTCAAAATTAAATTTAATTCCAAGATTAGCTAATTTATGAGCCCGATTATTACTATCTTCGATCCCTAACATAATTTTTAATTTTTTATCTAAATTAATTTGATTATTAAACTTCAAAGTATCTAGAATATTTTTCCCCATTAATTGCCAATTATTAACAATAGTTTTTCCAATCCGTTTATATAACTCATTATCTTCGATAATTAATAGAGCATTTTTATGAGAATTTTCTCTAGCCTTTTCAACAATTACTTTACCTTCTAATTCTGGAGATAATCCGATTTGATACAACAAATTATCATGTAAATGTTCTATAGTATTTAAAGCAATTACTGGAATAGTAAGTTTATTTAATTTTATTAAATGTTCAATATCTTCTTTAAGTAAAGGCCCAACGATTAAATTTGCTTTCTCTTGAATGCTTTTTTTATATAAATTAGTTATAGATTGTTGATGAGTATCCATAATAATAATGGATGGTTTATAATTAGATTTTCTATTATAAGAAGCGACTAAAAATCCATTTTTAATTGCAATACCACTTTTTTTATACGGTCCAGAAAGCGGTACAAGTAATGCTATTTTATGTATATTATTAAATGGTAAAGCTGGGTTATCGTTTATTTTGATAGCATTATTTTGAGAAATTATTTTCAGATCTAAAATAGAGGTGGCTGGATGTTTAGGATAATTTTTTTTCCATTCTTCAATAGCATCAGACAATTCTGCAGGTTCAGTATCGTATTGTTTAACGATATAAGCAATACTTAACCAACCTTGCATAGTATAGTTGTAATTATTTTGATTGGCTGAGCTTAAAAAACCAGGAGATAATTGCTGTAATTTACCCCAAATATTTTTATAGTTATCAGCTAATTCTTCTTTAGTACTTAAAAATTTTTCTAATAATATTTGTTCTTGAATTGCTTCTAAGATCTCTCCATTTTGTTGAAAGATATTAACCTTAGTAAGGTATAATTTTTTATAAACATCATGATCTAATTTCGGATAAAAACCAAGATGAGCAATTAGGTTTTTGGCATTAGTAACGTCTTTTTTTAAAAGACTAATTTGAGCTAATAAAATTTTCCAAGTAGCATATTGATTAGTGGTTAAATGATTAGTATTTAATAGATTTAAATTATTTTGTGCAGCTTCTGCTTCATTAATGTTAATTAATAATTCAGCACTCAATAGCAACAATTTATTTTTTTCTATAGGATCTTTGGTAGTATTGGCTAAAGTTAAATATTTTTTAGCTTGTTTAGATAGTTCTGTATGTTGTTCTTTAAATAAGATGCTGTCTGTAGAATATTTAAAATTATTACAACCACTATTAAGAAGTATAACTGGGAGTGTTAACCATAATATAAATTTTTTTAACTTTACTAGATGAATCCGCATAATAGATCTATAGTAGCATCTTCTGAAAATAATATATTAGGTTAATATATGAGTTATATAGTTGCAACTTTTGTAAAAAATTATAATTTTTCTTGACTTCGGAACTTTTTAGAGGTTTTAATGAAAAAACCTTTATACCATAAGGATTTTTAAATTTTTTGTAGAGCTCAAAGTAGAGCTTGTAATATCACCAACTATTTAAAGCAGCAAAGATATAAATTTCTGTTATTAGAAATAATTGGCTTTGAAGATCTTTATGGCAAATTATTTAAAAAATTTTTCATTGATACTGGTTTACATAATATAAGTAATACGATGTTAGGTGAACTTGGGGTAATGAGAATCATTAAACCTAAAAACCTCCGTTCGATGAAAATTAAAAAGCCTAGAAAATCATTAAGGACATATTAATTTTTTCTTATGTTTGATTGTTGAACGCGAGAAAACTATTAGCTTTTTAATTTCGTCGAACTGAGGTTGTTAATAAAAGCCATGGTTAGTGATAGCCAACTGGGGGGAATCGATAGGGCGAAACATTGAATTCCTGCTGTAAAGATATGCATTCACTACCAAATTTTTCTATATTACTACACATTGAATCAATTTTATTTATAAATTCTTTAGTTTTTAGAATCCCTTTCGTAATAGCTTTCTTAGCATTAAAACTAGGGCAAAATAAATTATTATTTTTTGGTATTGCTTGCATTTTAAAATCCTTTTTTAAATTTTTATTAATTGATTATAATAAATTTATATTATTTATTTACATTTAACCAATAATTATACAGTTTTTGTTTATCTAATCCAGTAATTTTAGCAACTATTTTAGCAGCTTTAGTTAAAGGTAATTCGGTTAACAACTCTTCTAACATGCTATGTATATTAGAATCAATAATTTTACTTTGATTTTTAAGATCCTTAGAAACTCTAAATTTATCTCCCGCTAAGACTAAAACAATTTCTCCTTTAGTTTGATTTTCTAGATCTGCAGTTACAAAATCATAAATTTTTTTTAAATTAGAATGTACAATAGTTTCAAATTGCTTAGTTAACTCTCTGCAAAAGGTAACTTCTCTTTCTGCCCCAAAAATTTCTAACATTGTTTTTAAAGTAGCTAAAATACGATGTGGAGATTCAAAAAATACCATAGTCCTAGTTTCTAATTTTAAAGCTTTAAAAATTTTTATTTTGCTAGATAATTTATGAGGGAAAAATCCTAAAAATATAAATTGATCTGTAGCTAAACCACTACTACTAATTGCCGCCAACACCGCACTTGGACCAGGAATTGGGGATACTTGGATTTTTTCTAAATGCGCTCTTCTAACTAAATTGTAACCTGGATCACTAATTAATGGAGTACCAGCATCTGAAATTAATGCGATCTGTTTACCTTTTTGTAGCATAACAATATACTTTTCAAGTATTTGCTCTTCATTATGTTCATGTAAGCTACTAATGTTAGTGTTTATTTGATAATGATTAAGTAATATTTTTGATCTTCTAGTATCTTCAGCAATAATTAAATCTACAGTTTTTAAGATTTCTATCGCCCTATAAGATACATCCATCAAATTACCAATAGGAGTTGCAACTATATAAAGCATATATTACTCTAACATATTATTTTAATAAGATCTATTATACATAATTATTAATATGACTGATATACATAAACATAAGTTAATTAAAATTAAAACTAGATTAACTGAAAAATTTTTTAACCAACCTACTTTAAAAATAGCTACCCAATTACTAGGAAAAATTTTAGTATTCAAACAAAATTTAGGAATAATTACTGAAACTGAAGCTTATATCGGAGAAAATGATCCAGCATGTCATGCTGCTAAAGGTCGTACCAAACGTACTGAAGTTATGTATAAAAATCCTGGCTATAGTTACGTATATTTAATATATGGTATGTATTATTGTTTAAATATTGTAACTGAACAACAAGATTTTCCAGGAGCAGTATTAATTAGAGGAGTTTTAACTGATTTTTTTAATTTAAATGGACCAGGAAAATTGTGTAAACACTTTGGTATAACTACTGAATATAATAATATAAATTTAATTAATTCAAAATTTTTTTATATAGCAAATTTAATTAAACCTATGAAATTTACATACATAGCTACTCCTAGAATTGGGATCAAAGTTGGTTTAGATAAGCTGTGGAGATTTAAAATTGAATAATTCATATTAACCTTTATTTAACTCATCATAACTTACCCATCGATGCTCTTTTTCTAAAATTGAAAACCGCAACTGTTCTAATTGTTTATCTTGAATAACTGGTAATGAAATTAACGACGCAGCTTTATAATAAAAGCCATAAAAATTAATATTTAATTTATTTGCTAAATGCTGTACAGATTCTAAGTTATATAATAAATCATCCACAAAAATAATCGTTTTAGGATAATAATTATAGGTTTTAAAGATGTGTTCTAAAGTTACGGCTTTATCAATACCCGCAGTAAAAATAATTCCTGAATCTAAACTTGGGATCCCTTTAGGTTCATCTAAGAATTTAGGTATATTTTTTAAATCTTCAAATAAACTTCTACCTTTTAAAGGAGCTAAAGGTAGAAAAGAAATTCCTACTTTATTTAATTCTTTAATCCTAATTTCTTCCATATTTGGAATAACTCCAAATTTACCAGTTCCCATAGCAGTAAGAGCAATTGTAGATATTTTGCCAGTACTTAACATATCAAAAATTTTAATAATATACGGATCTACTAATACTTGTGTTCGATTGGCAAGTAAAATACTTTGTAAAACCTCAAGATCATAAGGATTATTATTAATTTTATTTATAATTAATTTGAATAATTCAATTCTATAAGGATGCCTAAAATCATCTTCGGGACTTGGCATAATTAATACATCATCAACATCAAAAATTATTAAACTATCTTGATCAATTATTTTTATAATATCTTTAATCGCATTTAAATCATAAACTTCTTTAATATAATTAATACATGAAGATGATAATTTTGCATCAATACCCAACTTATAAACTCCCAAAAATTAAAATTCAAATTCATTATAATTATTAATCTTCGTCAAATTTATTAATAATACTTGATATAAAACATTTAAGTCTTTGCTGCTAGGTTGATTAATTTTTATAAAATGTCCATTGTCATTTATTATAAATCTTTTAGGAAAATTTACATTAACTTTAATAATATTTTTAAATTTTGACATCACCATGATCTCCTGCCAAATTGTTTAATTAACCATTAACCAAGTTACATTATTAATTTTACATTTTAACTGTAATTTAAAAAAAATATCAATCATTTTTTAAAATTTGCATTGTAAAAAAGGATTTATTGTAATAACTTGGTTATCAGAAGATAAATTATAAGTTATAATATTGCTATTACTGCTACTTGATACTTCTTGAGCTTCTAAATCTTCTTTATTGGTTTTTTTATAATCATATAACAAAAGTTGGTTATTAGAATTGTTAATGTCTAGATTATTCAACAATTTATTAACTACAAAGTCACAATTATATTGGCTGGCAAATGCAATCGTTCTTTTGAAACTATAATCTAATGGGTGAATTTTTGCTCCATAATCAATTAATAATGTTATTATTTCTATATTAATAGCATTTGTAGTAGAATCTAATAGATTTTTATCATAATACCAATTCATAATTGATCTATATAATAAAGTTTCATTATTAGTTAAAAAGAAATTAATATTTAAATTTAATTTTAATAATTTCTTTAAAATTTTTAAATATAGATTATTTATAGAAAAATATAAAAGATTTTTATAAACATTTTCATTTATACTATTATCGAAATCACAATTTAAAGTTATAATTTTCTCCAACAATATAGGCAACTGAGAATTATGTTTTTTGTCGACAAAAATAGAACAAGGAGATATAGTTAGTAATTCTTTAAATTCATCATGCTTAAAAATGCTGTTTAATAATTTAGTTAAAATTAATTTATTTAAATTAGCT
>CAIKKE010000006.1 GCA_903827925.1 uncultured Francisellaceae bacterium | reverse complement strand
TTCATTAAAAATAATATTTTATAATATAATAAATTCATGAAAATTGTAACTCATCAATACAATTTTCAGAATTTGGTATATATTTTTTTAACAGCAGCGTATCCGTAAATCAATCTGCGTCTATCAATTGATACTTGACCATAAAGTAATCTTTACTTTCAGTACCTTTTTGGTTTTTTGTTTGAAAACTGGTGTCTCGATATCTCGGATTGCTATTGCCGCTAATTCAGAATTATTAATGCTAAAAGATCTTTATATCATTTAAAATGGTGCATTATAGTTAAGCTTGAAGAGGTTAGGCTTTTTGATGGTTATTTATTTAATGTTCGCTGAATGGCCCTGTGAGCTCTACAAAAAATTTAAAAATCCCTGTTTAATAAGTTTGAGGAATTTTTTGCTTGATTAATTCTAAATTATCTAGCAAATTTAATAAATCTTGATTATAGATCCCATTGAAAATTACTAAATCACAACCAGCATCTAATGCTTCTTTTGTGGCAATTAAGTTATGTAATTGTTGAGAATTAGTAATTTTTAGATCCTTAGATTTTAATATTTTATGTGAAGTATTTTGCAATTTGTTAGTTACAAATTCTTGAGAGGCTTGCATCGATAAGCAATCACTAATAATTATTCCTTTAAAATTTAAAGAGTCACGCAAAATGTCCTGTAACCATATTTTAGAAAAACCAGCAGGATTAACTGGGTCTACGTCAGAATAAATAACATGAGCAGGCATTATACCATGCAAAGTATTAGGAAGAATATGCAATTCAGGATCACCTTTAATTAATAATTTAAATACTTCTAAATCAAGGTTTAAAATTTCTGATTTATTCCGATTATCTATTGCAGTTGTAAAGTGCGTATCTGCTTTAATCGCTCCATGTCCTGGAAAATGCTTCCCAATAGATTGCACCCCTACAGACTTTTGGCCTTTAATAAATTCTGCAGCTATTTTAGCTACTATAATTGGATCATGGTGAATAGCTCGATCGCCAATAACCGTACTAATATTGTCATGATCTAAATCTAAAACAGGTGCAAGATTTAAATCTATATCGCAAGCAATTAAATCTGTAGCTATCTCTTGACCAATCTTATAGGCTTTAAGTAAAGCTTCTTTAGGATCCTCAACATACAATTTGCCCAACGAACACATCGGTCCTGGATTTTTAAATTCTGAATTTTTAAATCTCCAAACTTCCCCACCCTCTTGATCTACCATTATAATAATATCTTTATTGATTTTGCGGATAGAAGATATTAATTTGATTAATTGTTGTTTATTAGAAAAATTTCTTGTAAATAAAATTACCCCTCCGATACTTTTATGAGGTAAAATTATTTGTTCTTCTAAGGTTAATTCTGGGTGTTGTAAACTTATTACAATTGATCCTAAGTTTGATTTTAACATAATATTTTTTTTATTAACCTTATATATATTATTTATTAAATTATTATAATTATAATCTTAAATATATAATAAATTATAATAATTTTAATATGTTAGCTTAATAATATTGTTAGTTAACAAAAGCCTTGATTATTAAACTATCCACAAAGTTATCCACAGATTGTTAAATGAATTTTATAACTATTAATACGAATAAACGCTTGTTTTTAAAGGATTATTTCAAAACAAAGCATTGCTTGACTTGAATGATAACTTTAGTTATTCACATGTAAACTATAACTAACCTGGCAAATAATAAAAAGACATTTTAATATATAATTATTTAAAATTGCAATCTTTTTTTATTAAAATTTTATTTTCAATAAAATTCAATAATACTTAAATAAATCTAATCAAAATTTTATCCACCAACTTATCCACAGATTGTTGATTTTATAACTGAAATATGAGCTAATACTATTACTACTATTTCTATATATATTACTACTACAAATCATCTGTATTTTAGCTAAATATAAAAACTGCGTCGACAAACTTATCCACAAAAATTGTAAATAACATATAAATTAATTAATATTATAATTTATTTAATTACAGTTAAGTTAAGAATATGGTTAAGTTAAGATATTTAAAATGAAAAATACAAAAACAGAAAGTACTATGGAAATAGAAATAGAACATCAAGATAAATCTCAGGTAAAAAGATCTAGTATTAGTCAACGGTTATTTAAAAGAAGACATCATTTTACCCAACCTATAGTAAAAAGCAGATTTTTACGTAGAACTCGTCATATACAAAAAAAATCTAATCAATTTAATGTTGACGTTGTTTATGATGATAGCTAAAATTGTTTTTTTTTCTAATTTAAGAAAAATATTTGATTATATAATTCCAAAATCTATCGAACATCAAACAACTGTTGCAACTAGAGTTAAAGTTTCTTTCGGTAATAAAAATAAAATTTTAATTGGTTTTATAGTTAATATCACAACACTTTCAGAAATTCCCGAAGATAAATTAAAGCCAATTTTAGAATTAATCGATATTAAACCAATTTTACCAATTTCTCTTTATAATACATTATTATGGGCTGCTAATTATTATAAAAGCTCAATCGGGGAAATATTAGATTGTGCTTTACCAACTTATTTTAAAAAAAACATTATTCCTAAAATAGATAAAAACATAAATAAACAAAAATTTGCTATTAAAAAATTATCCTCCTCTGAGGATCTAGTCGAAAAAAAAACAATTAATTTAAATTTAGAACAACAAAATGTAATTAATAAAGTTCTACAACATAATGATAATTTTAATATTAATTTATTAGAAGGAGTTACCGGTAGTGGTAAAACTGAAATTTATTTACAATTAACTGCAGCTATGCTACAAAAAAACAAGCAAATTTTAATCTTGGTACCAGAAATTGGTTTAACTTCTCAAACTTTGAAGAGTTTTACTGAAAGATTTAGTAATATTGAAATAGTGATATTACATTCTAGTTTAACCCTTAAACAACGATATTTAAACTGGGTTAAAGCTAAAGATGGAGTTGCTAAAATTATCTTAGGTACAAGATCCGCAGCATTTGTCCCATTAGCTGATCCTGGATTATTTATTATTGATGAAGAACACGATTTATCTTTTAAACAACAAGCACATTGTCAGTATATGGCTAGAGATTTTTTAATTATGCGGGCCAAGTTTTCTAATTGTCAAATTTTATTAGGTTCAGCTACTCCAAGCTTAGAAAGTTTATATAATACTAAGTTAAAAAAATATTATCATTATAAATTACCGAATAGAGCAATATCCAAATTACCTGAAATTGAAATAATAGATATTAGACATAAAAAACTATCTTCAGGATTATCTAATTACGCAATTAAAACTATCGATAAATACCTAGAGTCTAAGCAACAAGTATTATTATTTATTAATCGCCGAGGATTTGCTCCTGTTCTCAAATGTTTAAATTGTAAATTTATTCAAAAATGCGCATCTTGTGATGCTAAGATGATTATGCATATTTATACTAATAAATTGCATTGTCATCATTGTCAATCAACTAAAGCTATTCCAGAAAATTGTCCTAATTGTCAACAACCTAAATTGATCCCTTTAGGGCAAGGTACAGAGCGCTTAGAACAATTATTACAAAAATTATTTCCAACCGCGAATATTGCAAGAATTGACAGGGATTCTGTTAATCCACAAAATTTTGATAAAATTCTTGAAGAGATCTTATCTGAAAAAATTAATTTACTCGTTGGTACTCAAATGATTGCCAAAGGTCACCATTTTCCTAATCTAGGTTTAGTGGTAATTATAGATTTAGATAATGCATTATTTAGTAGTGATTTTCGCTCTACTGAGCGTTTTGGACAATTAATAATTCAAGTGGCCGGAAGAGCAGGCAGAGAAAAACCTGGAAAAGTACTGTTACAAACTGCTTATCCAAACAATCAATTAATTCAAGCGATTAAAGATTATGATTATCCAAAATTTTGTAACTTATTATTAGAAGAAAGAAAAACTGCTGAATTACCCCCATTTAGCCATCAAATTTTATGGAAAGCTGAAGCTAAAACTTTAAAAGCATGTATTGAATTTTTAATTAAAGTGAAAGAATTAGTAAAAAAAATTACTAAATTTCATAAAAACCCCAGCAAAATTTTTGGGCCAATTCCTGCAATTATGGAAAAATGTAACAATAAATATCATGCTAGATTATTACTACAAAATACTCATCGTAACACTTTACAAGAAATACATGATAATTTAATTAAAAACCTGATAGATCTCAAGATCAAAGGCAATGTTGCTTGGAAGCTAGATATAGATCCCAAAGAAATTTTTTAGTAACAGGCGTCAACCTACTTTAAATAATGCGTATTTATAAAAATTACATTTACTAGATCACTTCGAATGGCACGATGGTTTATATGTACATAAATCCAAATTTACTGGTATAACTAAAGATAATACTATTTTATATGGAGCATTTGAAGTAAAACCAGGTGAAGTAGGGTATATTGGAGATCTAGTTATACCTGATGATAATATTATTATTTTAAATAGAGTTAAAGAATTAGTAAAAACCAAAAAATATCTAATACAACATAAATATAATGATTTAAGTAGCATGATTAAAGAGATAAAATTTTACAGTAAAGGAAGTAAAATACGTAAGAATAGTGACGGATTTTTTGTTATATATTAATTAGCTAATAAATTCTATTTTTGTTGTTAAGTAGTCCACTATGTCTTGTGTTAAACGACATACTGGAGCAAACATATGTACAAAATATCAGCAATTTATGAAAATGATGTTGATTAATTAATGTATAAAATTTGGAACTACACTTTGCTTTAGTAATTTTTATTGTCGCAATAATGTAGCTCCACAAATAAATTAATTATTCTGCAACCTCAACAACAAAAGTTATTAGATTTTCTAATATAAGAATATAGCTTGATAGCTTATCTAGGTAAGATTTGCTATCACTCCCTATTTTCTTAATTATTACTAATAATTTTTCAATGTTAGTTGGTTGATTTTTACCAAGCGTTCCATTGAAAACTTGCATCCCTAAATCTTCACAAAACAAATCAACAAGCTTATCACTAGTAAGAAATGCTGTAGTTTGATTGTTGAAATTAGAAACTGCATCAAAATGCTGGTTTAAGGCTGCAAAATAATTTTGCAATGTGTTATCATTATTGGACATAGCTTATCTCCTTAGGTTAGGTAAGTTGTGTAGCCTGTTATAGGTGCTTGAGACATCTATTACAGACGGCACGTCCCTTATGGGGCGTGTTTTTTAATTTTGCATCAACTTTATATACAAGTCAATACTTAATTTATCGAATAAAAAAGCTAGAAAATATGAAGAAAATTTAATTCCATCAATGAGAAATTCCTGGCAATAATCCCACATTTCGCAGCATAATAGTTTGTAATTAGTAAAATTTACTGATAAAATTCTTCATTA
>CAIKKE010000005.1 GCA_903827925.1 uncultured Francisellaceae bacterium | reverse complement strand
TGATAAATATATATAATCTAATTGATTATATTTTTTATTGTTATTTATAAATTGAGATAGTTCTTTCAAAGCTCGACGATAAACTCCTTTTTTAAAATCAATAACCACTCTTAATGGATACCAATAACTAACCCATTTCCAAGCATCAAATTCTGGCTTAGCATTTAAATCGCAACAAATTTTACTCTCATCTGTTACTAAACGTAATAAAAACCATTTTTGTTTTTGACCAACAAATAAAGATTCAGTTTCTCTACGCATTCTAAGTGGAATTTTATATCTTAACCAATACTTAGTACTACCTATAATACTCACATCCTCTTTATTTAATCCAATCTCTTCTTGCAATTCTCGATACAACGCATCAACGATATCTTCATTATCATTAACCCCACCTTGAGGTAATTGCCAAGCATTTTGTTTAAATCTTTTAGCTAATAATATTCTATCTTCATTATCAATTAATACTATAGCAACATTCAATCTAAACCCTTGCTCATCTAACATACTCTTCCCCCGCCCAGTAAAAGCTTTTTTAATATAATATATATTAAAATCTTAGCAGTTTTAGGTAAGTTTAGCTTAGCTATATTATATTTATTTTGTTTTTAGTTTTATAGGTTATACTTTGAAATTATTTTATTCGATGTTTCTCGGAAATTCTATATAACTAACTTCAAAGTATTTTTTAATTTAACATTAAATTTTCAATTTCATCAATTTCTTTTACTGCTGCTGATGTTAATACTTCAAAACCTTTTTCAGTAACTAAAATGTCATCTTCTATCCGGATCCCCATGCCTTGCCATTTTTGATCTACTATGTTTTTAGAATTAGGTGGAAAATACAATCCTGGCTCAACAGTTAATACCATCCCCGGAACCAAAGCCCTAGATTTTTGATTAATTGTATAACTACCAACATCATGTACATCCAAACCTAAAAAATGCCCACTACCATGCATATAAAATTCTTTATATGCTTGTTGGTCAATTAAATCTGTTAAATTACCAGATAAAATTTTTAAATCTATCAAACCTTGTACTAAAATTTCCACAATAGTCAGTTGAATATTAGACCAAAGTTTTCCAGGTCTAATTTGCTCAATTGCTTGTTTTTGAGCAAATAACACTAAACTATAGATTTCTTTTTGGTTGGCTGAAAATTTTCCATTAATAGGAAAAACTCGAGTAATGTCAGCTGCATAATTACTATATTCAGCTCCTGCATCTATTAGCAATAATTCATTAGATCTTAATTGAGAGGTATTTTGGGTATAATGTAGAATACAGGCATTGTTACCTCCTGCCACAATAGGTTGATATGCCATTTCATCACAACCATGTTGTAAACAATACTTATAAAATTCAGCTTGTACATGCCTTTCAGTTAAATTGTTATTACTCTTATTATTGATCTTATCGTTATTTTTATTGCTATTTTTATGCTTAGCAATATATTCCATAATATGATTATGAGCATCCGCTGAAATTTTAGTTACGTAACGTATTTTTTCTAACTCTATAGGTGATTTAACCACTCTTAATTCATGGATTATAGATAATAAATCTTGGTGTTCTGAACGAGTTTGCACCTTAGGGTTTTTTTTAAAAAAATCAAAAACAATTTGCTTAAATTTATCTGAATTACTCGCATATTGATAAGTATGATTAATATTATTATTAACATTTAAATAATCTGGATAATAAATAATTTCTTTCCCTGATAATAACTGAGGTAAGATCTGTTCTAATTGCTCTATAGGATATGCTTCATCTGCACCATATTGTTGTATAGCTTGCTCTTGACCTAATAATTTTCCATGCCAAATTTGATGTTTTAAATCTAAACTTTTATTAAATAAAATAAATTTACCGCTATTATTATGGATATTATTCTGATTAGAATTATCTTCTTTAATAAAAACTGCTAACGCATCAGGTTCTGGATAAGCAGTTAAATAATAAAAATCACTATTTTGTCTGAAAGGGTACTCCACATCCTTGCTACGATACTTAATCTCAGCTCCAGGTAAAATTGCAATGCTATTGGGGAATAACGCTTTAAATAAAGCATCTCTATGTTGTTTAACGTTTAATAACAAACCATGTTCTCCATAATTCATAATGTAAAGATTATGAGTTAACTATAGATGTAGCGTCTACGGAATACAAAAATTCTCGTTGATTACTCAAACATAATCGTAACACTTTTGACAAACACCATCAAAGTCTTTGTTTTTTTCACTCGAAACCAGCCATTACAGATATTTTTTGACATAAAAAAAATTATAACGACAGAAAATAAATTTATATACCTACTTTAGAAATTTATTATTTATAAGCTTTATTTATTTAGATTTATTCTTTAAGTTTATCAATTTCTTCTATAGTCAATTTTGTTACTTTAACAATAAAATTAAGATCAGCACCTTCCGCCAACATAATACGGGCTGTTTCTTTTTTGTTTTGCTCTACCCCTTGTTCTATGCCTTGTTGTTCAATTTTACGCGCCATTGCACTCATGATGTTCTCCTGCTTAACAAACTCAATAGTCTCTAGCTTTTCTGTAAATTCTTCTTCATTAATAATATTAGCAAAATAATATACATAATGTAAATTACTTTGCACATAATTTATAAACCAGCTACCACTGGCAATAAGATGTTTTTGGTTTACATCATGATCTAATTTGTTAATTATATAAACTAAATTTTCTATAGCTTGCTTTAAAAATTTTCTATCTCTAATATGCTTTTGCAAAAATTCTAACAAACCGATTAAATTATGTTGTTTAATTTCTTCATCTGACATTATAGTTAAATCAATTAAATGAGCTGGTTTAGCTAAAGTTTTTTTAGCTAATTTTACATTATTAAATAAATCAAAAATATTTAAAGTATATGGATAAGGACTGCTTTTGCCATTATATACTAACAGTGGCACGACTATTGGGATCTTTTTTTGTTTTGGATGTTGTTCGAAATGCGAATTTATAATGGATAATTGATAATTTAAAATC
>CAIKKE010000004.1 GCA_903827925.1 uncultured Francisellaceae bacterium | reverse complement strand
TTTATAAATTAAAATAATAATTTTTAATTTAGCTGCCATAAAATTAATTCAAATCATTATCTGGCTATACTTTCTTTGGTATCTTCTTCTCTTAAATTATCATCCATTATAACCTCTAAACAGGCTTTAATACTTAACTTTAACCTACCCTGCTTGTCAATTTCTAACACTTTAACATTTACTTCTTGGCCATCAAATAATTCTTTAGAAATATCGGTAACTCGATGATTAGCAATCTGAGAAATATGTACCAAACCGTCTTGATTAGGTAAAATATTTACAAAAGCACCAAATTCAACAAGTTTAACTACTTTTCCTTTATATATTTTGCCTACAGTAACCTCACAGGTTAAAGCTTCTATTTTCTCTTTAATTTTCTCTCCAACCGCCTGATCCGCAGCTACAATTTGTACCATCCCATCTTCTTGGATGTCTATACTAGTAGAATTAGGATCATCAATTAAAGATCTTATCGTAACTCCACCTTTACCTATAACATCTTTAATCTTTTCTGGGTTAATCATCATTTTAATAATTACTGGAGCATAAGGAGAGATGACGTTTTTAGGATGAGTAATATTTTTTTGCATAACCTCTAAAATATGCATTCTTCCATCTTTGGCTTGAGATAATGCTTTAGCCATAATTTCTTCAGTAATACCATCTGTTTTAATATCCATCTGTAAGGCAGTTATCCCCATATTAGTTCCGACAACTTTAAAGTCCATATCTCCTAAATGATCTTCATCTCCTAAAATATCACTAATTACTGCAAACTTTTCATTATCTTTAATTAATCCCATAGCGATCCCAGCGACTGCAGATTTAATTGGTACTCCAGCATCCATTAAGGCTAAACTACTCCCACATACTGTAGCCATAGAACTAGATCCATTAGATTCTGTAATTTCAGAAACAATCCTAATTACATAAGGGAAATTATCTAATGATGGTAATACTGCTTGGAGCCCACGTTTAGCTAATTTTCCATGCCCAATTTCACGACGTTTAGGACTACCAACTTGCCCAATTTCACCCACACAAAATGGAGGGAAATTATAGTGCAACATAAAACTTTCTCGATTCTCCCCTACTAAACCATCAATTAATTTAGAATCTCTGTTAGTTCCTAAAGTGATTACTACTATGGCCTGGGTTTCTCCTCGAGTAAATATTGCAGAACCATGAGTTCTCTTTAAAAGCCCAGTTTGAATAGATATTGGTCTAATAGTGGTTAAATTTCGACCATCAATTCTAACACCTTTATTAAGTATATTTCCTCTTACTAATTTACTTTCTAAGTCTTCAATAATTTTTGGTAATTCTTTAGTAAGATTTAACTTTTTTTCTATATCTAAATCTGTAATTTGTAATAAAGATTGTTCAACAATTAAAGCTCTTAATTTTTTTAATTCTTGTAGGCGGGATAATTTATCCTTAATCGTATAAGCTGTTCTAATTTGTTCTTCAAATTTTAGCTTAATTTCATCTTTAAGTTCTAAATTAACTAAAGGTGCATACCATTCCCATTTAGGTTTGTTTACCTCTTTAGTAAAATCTTCAATTAATTGAATAACTATTTGCATCTGTTTATGCCCAAACATTACAGCACCAAGCATGATTTCTTCGGACAATTCTTGCGCCTCAGATTCCACCATCAATATAGAATCTTTATTGCCGGCAACTACTAAATTTAAATTTGAATCTATTAAATCTTTAACTTCAGGATTAAATAAATAACATCCATTTTTATACCCAATTTTAGCGGCTCCCACTGGTCCATTAAATGGTACCCCAGAAATTGAAATTGCGGCCGATGCTCCAATCATAGCTAATAGATCTGGATCAACATCAGGATTATAAGATTTTACAGTAGCTATAATTTGTAATTCATTTAAAAAACCTTCTGGAAATAAAGGACGTAATGATCTGTCTATCAAACGAGAAATTAAAATTTCTCTTTCAGAAGGACGCCCCTCTCTCTTAATAAATCCACCAGGAATTTTTCCATTAGCATACATCCTTTCTTGATAATCAACCCTCAAAGGAAAAAAATCTTGTCCTTCAACAGTTGTTGATGAAGCGACCACAGTTACTAATACCGTAGTTCCTCCTAAATCTACCATAACTGCTGCAGTTGCTTGTCTTGCTATTAAACCTGTTTCTAATACTAAGTCATACTTTCCAAATTTTATGGATTTTCTCACTAACACTTTGATCCCTTAAATTATATTTTAAAATTATATTTATAAATTGAATATTGTTTAATTGGCTGGAATTATAAAATCTTTAATAAATAATAATATTTAAAATTATTTATTATTTTCTTAAGCCAAGCTCTTGAATTAACTTAAAGTAAGAAGCACTATTGGTACTTTTTAAATATATTAATAACTTTCTACGATTATTAACTGCTTTAATTAAACCACGTCTAGAATGTAAATCATTTTTATGTAAACGTAAATGTTCGGATAAATAAGCAATTTTTGCAGAAAGTAACGCTACCTGAACTTCAGGAGAGCCTGTGTCTGCTGGATTACGTTTGAATTTTTCAATAGCATAAAATTTTTTTTGGGCATTTAAAACCATTTTTTGATCCTTGTTGTTTTTATATATTTATTTATATATTAATATAAACTTATAAAGTTAATCATTAAGCGAAAGCTTAACATAATTTATTATTTTTATGTATATGTTTAATATTTTATTTAGCATAAAAAGTTTTTAAACCAACTAACACGTTAATGATCAGATATCCTGGCTGCGGGTCCAGAAAGATTATATGCTTCTAGAGTCAGAAACGACAATCAAAACGTTCAGATTTAGATAATGATTTTAGCTGGTGCGAAGCTTTTTAAGATGGGGTTATATTTATATTAATTAATCTTTTACTAGTAAGAATATTATTATTATTTATTTCCCCTATTCCTAAAAATTTATCATTATCTATAATTAGAACAACTAACATGTTGATCACAAATAAATTATTAAGATTTTCAATATATACTTGTTTACCCTGCACTAACATTGTTGCTTGCTCTTGATTAATTATTAATTGCGGCAAAGATTTTAAACAATCTTTTATTGGAAATAATAATTTTTTTAAATTTAAAATATTATTTAAATCATAATTATTATGATTATTGCTATTAATATTAATTATTTTATTTAATTGCTCTATAGAAAATATATAATCTTTATGACTATTAATCTCAAAATCACCGACGGCAATTCTTCTTAAGGCAATAACTGTTGCAAAACAATTTAATTTTTTTCCCAGATCTTCCACTAAAGATCTAATATAAGTTCCTTTGCTACAGTGAACTTCTAAACTAATCTGGTGTTTTAAATTACAAATATGTAATAATTTAATTGCATAAATTTTTATGATTCTAGCAGGTGGAGGACTTACTGGTTGAATAATCTCAGACTTAAATTGGTTTTCTGATCTTTTTGATAAATCATTAGTATTTCCACTTGATTTATCTGATGTTTTCGATAAATCATTAGTATTTCTACTTGATTTATCTGATCTTTTCAATAATTTATCAGCATTTCTAGCTAATTTATAAGATCTTATTCCGTTGATCTTAATTGCTGAATATACTGGGGGTATTTGAGAAATTTCCCCGATAAATTCTGGTAAAATTTCTTTGATAATGCTAGATTCAGTAAAATTTAATTGATCTAGATTATCATTTTTAGCTATAATTTCTCCATCGATATCCGCAGTAGTAGTTTTAATCCCTAATTGCATAATAACTTGATATTTTTTATCTGAATTTAATAAAAAACTAGAAAATTTAGTTGCTTCCCCAAAACAAATTGGTAGCATTCCTGTAGCTAAAGGATCTAAACTACCAGTATGTCCTGCTTTATTACGAATTTTGAATAAATTTTTAACTCGTTGCAAAGCCTGATTAGAAGTAATTCCTGTGGGCTTATCTAATAACAACACCCCATCTACAATTATCATCTAATAAACAACCTATTTACTTTTTTGCTATTATAATTTTGATAACAATAGTTCCATTTTGCTATTATAATTTTGATAATAATAGTTCCATTTTTAAACTGTATTCAAGATCTTCATCATAAAAAAACTTTAATTCAGGAATCTTGCGCAAACAAATTGTTTTGGCTAAAGTACATCTTAAAAAAGTACTAGCATTTTTTAAAATATTTAAGATCTGTTTTATATTATTAACTTTATTAACCGAATCATCTTTAATTAATTTATCTTTAATAATTAACTTATTAGTGAAATAAATTTTGGCTAAAGATAAATCTTTAGATAATTTAACGTTAGTTATAGTTAAATTATCTAAACGAGGATCTTGACAATATTTTACTATAATACTTGCTAATTCTTTATGAATTAATTCTCCCAACCTATCGGCACGAGAACAATATTTATTTTGCATATAATAACTTGCTTATTACTTAATAACTTATTTTTTTAACTCCAAGTTAGCATTAGGATTTTTATCTATAGTTAAAATTTCAAATACCTCAATCTGATCTTTAACTTTTACATCATTATAATTTTTAACCCCAATACCACATTCGGTCGCATTACGCACTTCATTAACATTTTCTTTAAACCTACGCAATGATTCTAATTCCCCAGAATAAATAACAACATTATCTCTTAATACTCTAATTGGATTACCACGTTTAATAATGCCTTCTTTAACTAAACAACCAGCAACTGTACCAAATTTGCTTGATCTAAATACATCTCTTACTTCAGCTACCCCTATAATAATTTCTTTAACAGGTACAGTAGTATTACCGTCTATTACAGCTTGCACTCCATTAATTAAATCATAAATTATACTATAATAATTAAATTCTTTTTCTTGAGTTTTAGCTAATAATTTAGCTGGTAATTCAGCCCTGACATTAAATCCCAATAAAAATGCTTTAGAAGCAATTGCTAAATTAACATCAGATTCATTAAATCCGCCAACAGATTTACCTATAATATTTATTTTAACCTGATCTGTAGATAGCTTATCTAAAGCATCAGCAATAGCTTCGAGTGAACCTTGTACATCTGCTTTTAATAGAATATTAATGAATTTAATTTCATTAGTTTTTTTCATTTTATCCATAAATCCAGAAAACTTAACAGCTTGCTGTCTAGATAATAATTCTTCTTTCTGTAAATTTTGTCTACGTTCAGCTACTTCTTTAGCTTTACGTTCATCTGCTACTACTTGAAACTTATCGCCTGCTAATGGAGCATAACTTAACCCTAAAACTTCAACCGGCATGGAAGGTCCAGCTTGATTAATTGACTCTCCATTATCATTTTTCAAAGCTTTAATTTTTCCATATTCTAATCCAGCTAATATAATATCACCTTTATTTAAAGTACCAGTTTGAATCAATAAAGTAGCTATGATCCCTCCTCGAGATTTATCTAATGAAGACTCAATGATTACCCCTTGCGCTGCCCCAATATAAGGAGCTTTTAATTCTAACATTTCTGCTTGTAAAGCAATTGATTCTAATAAAATATCTATACCTTCTCCAGTTTTCGCAGAAATCTTTACAAAAATATTTTCTCCACCCCATTCTTCCGGCATAATGCCATGTTGTGATAAATCATTGATTACTTTATCTGGATCTATATTAGGTTTGTCTATTTTATTAATGGCTACAATAATTGGTACCATCGCTGCTTTAGCATGTTGAATTGCCTCTATAGTTTGTGGCATAACACTATCATCAGCAGCTACTACTAATACCACAATATCTGTACAATTAGCACCTCTAGCTCGCATGGCGGTAAATGCAGAGTGTCCAGGAGTATCTAAAAAAGTTATCATCCCATGATGTTTAGTTGGTACTTGATATGCTCCAATATGCTGAGTTATACCTCCTGCTTCTTTAGAGGTTACTTTAGTACTACGAATATAATCCAATAACGAAGTTTTACCATGATCAACATGTCCCATTACAGTTACAATTGGTGATCTTGGTTCTAATGTAGATTTATATTCTATAACAATACTATCTTCTAAATGTTCAGGATTTTCTAAAATTGCTTTGTGCCCCATTTCTTCTACAATTAAACAAGCTGTGTCTTGATCTAATGATTGATTAATCGTTGCCATAATCTCCATTTTCATCATAACTTTAATTAATTCAGAAGATTTAACTGAAATTTTTTGAGATAATTCTGCAACAGTAATACTAAAAGGTAATTCAATTTCATATTTTATTGGCACTGTTGGTTTTTCAAATGCATGTAAATTTTTAGTTGGTAAAGATTTATTTATCTTATGGGTAGATTTAATCTTTCTTGTTAGAATTTTTCTTTCTTCTAACTCCTCTACTAGATCTTCATTATCAACTACTTTAGATAATACATTTAAAGTGATTTTTGCTGGATGAATTTCATGCTTATCTCTAACTTTACTTTTTGTAGCCTTAGATTTTTTTAAAACTTTATAATCTTCTTCTTCGGTCAAAGTTTTTTTATCTTTTTTGCCTTTTGCACCCTTAGCAGCTGATTTAGTATTTTCAGGTTGTTCTAAGGTTTTATTTTCAGAAGTTCCTTCCAGTGGAAGTTTTTTTTCTTTGGAATTTACATCTTCTGATGGGGAAACTAATAAAGTTGCATTTTCAGTGGCGACATCATGTTTAATATCTAAATTTTGCCCAATATTAGTAGTAACCAAACCATTAACTTCAGGTTGTAAATTATTACTAGAAGCATCATTTTCATTGATCTTAGGTAGAACTTCTTTAATATCTTTAGTTAATGCATCATCTTTTACATAAATTCTACGGTTTTTTCTAACTACATTTACCGTAGTATTAACTCCAGATGCACTTTTAAAATTCATTTGAGTACTTGAACGACGTTTTAATGAGATTTTATTAGGTTGCTTTAATGAAGCTAATAATTTTTGTTGCTGATCTAGAGTGATCTTATCAGTATTTTTAGAAATATTAATCCCCACAAGGTTTAATTTATCTATAAGAGCATCGCTTTGAACATTACCTAATTTTTTAGCTAACTCCTCAACAGTTATAATTTTATCCACTTGATATTACTCCTAATAAAACTTCGATAACATCAATAATCATAAATAATTTTCATGTAATATACAAAGTTTTAAAATTCTATTTAAACCAATGCGCTCTAGCAGCCATAATTAATTTAGCAGCTAAAGCATCTTCAATGTTACAAATTTCTAATAAATCATCTACAGATAATTCTGCTAAATCATCTCTAGTTAAAATATTTGCTTGTTTTAATTTTAATAAGGATTCTTGATCCATATCTTCTAAAGTATCTAAAATAAGATCAGGATCTATTTCTGGCTGAACATTTTGTTTAGCTATTTCTTCAGCAAGTAATACATTTTTGGCAGTAGCTCTTAATATATTAACTAACTCTTCGTCAAATCCTTCTATCTCTAGTAATTCATTTACAGGTACAAAAGCAATTTCTTCGATTTTTACAAAACCTTCGTTAATTAATACTTGAGCTAAATCTTCATCAACTTGTAATTTATCCATGAAAATATTTTTTAATTCATTAAATTCATTAGCGTTTTTGCTAATGGCTTCAGTACTAGCCATTACATTTAATCCCCACCCAGTCAAATTGCTAGCTAAGATAATGTTTTGACCATTCCTACCTATAGCTTGAGGTAAATATTCATCTTTTACTGCAATATCAATAACTTTAGTTTCTTCATCAATAACAATCGAGACTATTTCTGATGGCGCTAAAGCATTCATTACAAATTGAGCAAGATCATCTGACCATAGGACTATATCGATCCGCTCTCCGCCTAATTCATTAGAAACTGCTTGCACTCTAGAACCACGCATTCCAACACTTGCTCCAATTGGATCAATTCTACCATCATTAGTTTTTACTGCAATTTTTGCTCTAATCCCAGGTTCACGCGCTGCTGCTTTAATTTCAATAATACCTTCCCCAATTTCAGGAACTTCAATTTTAAATAATTCAATTAACATTCCATTATGGGTACGACTAAGTAGCATCTGAGGACCCTTGGCATCCTTATCTACTTCCGATAAATAAGACTTAACTCTATCCCCTATTCTAAATGATTCTTTAGGTAACATATGCTCTTTAAATAAGATCCCTTCCGCATTGCCTCCTAAATCAACAATTACTCCATCACGAATAATTTTTTTCACAACTCCAGTCACTAACTCTCCAAGCTTTTTTATATATTCTTGAGCAATTAAGTCTTTTTCTGCAATTCTGACATTTTGAATTATAACTTGCTTGGCGGTTTGTGCAGCAATTCTACCAAAATCTATAGATTCCATTTCTTCCATTACTTTGTCCCCAACTTTAATGTCAGGACTTTCTAATTTAGCCGCACTATAAGTAATTTGAATTAATGGTGAACTCATAGGTTCAAAATTTATTGGATCATCAATTACTGTCCATAGCCTGTAAGTAGTATATTTACCTGTTTTTCTATCAATATCCACTTTAATATCGAGACCAGCACCGTATTTCTTTTTAGTAGCAGAAACCAATGCTGCTTCTAAAGTTTCAAAAATAACTTCTTCAGAAATACCTTTCTGATTAGATACTGCATCAACAATCATCTTTAGTGGAATTTCTTTACTCATCTTAATCTCACTTTTAAATTACAATTTACGATAAACTAAATTAGCTTTAGCTATATTATCGTAGTTAAAACAAAAATTTTGTTCTTCAACTTCCATTAAAACTTTTTTAAGGATAAGATCTACATCTAATAATATCCCTATAAAATTATTTCTATTTTCCAATGAAGATATTAATTTTATTTTTACCTCGTTACCAATTTGCTCCTTAATTTGTAATAAATTAAATAACCTACGTTCTACTCCAGGAGATGAAACTTCTAAGGTGTAATTACTGAAATTTAGCTCAGCATCTACACTTAATAATTTATTTAAATGATAGTTAATTTTACTACAATCATCTAAAGTAACACCAGGTTTTTTAACATCCAAGTTCAGTTGCTCATTAGCAGTATCTACATTAGCAGTATCTAGATGATTAATAACATTCACATAAACTCTTACAAGTTTCGTGCTTTTAGAGCTACTTTCTAACTCCAAACCTAAAAACACAAAACCTAATCTATCAATTTCTTTAGAAATTAAACTTTCTAATCTAGAATCAACTAATACAACCACTAAATTTTTATACCTCCAATTAGCAAGAAAGCGCCAGTGGCGCCTTCTTAAACTTATTTTTCTTTACATAATTTCTACTACTGAATATAAATTGGTAGCGGAGGCAGGATTTGAACCTGCGACCTTCGGGTTATGAGCCCGACGAGCTGCCAGACTGCTCCACCCCGCAATTACGCTAGTCATTATACATTAGTTGATTTATAGTGTAAACCTCGATCTAGTAAAAAATAATATAGATAATACGGGAAAAATTACTTAGTTGACTAATGGTTGGTTGTGGAAAAAATTTTTAAATTAGGGCTTAAGCAAAAATAACTTGGAAATATTTTATGCCCGCTATACATTTCAGTATAATTTTGTATGCGCTGGCTAAGTTATTTTTGCTTAACCCCTTAGATGGTTAGCATGTTTGAGAATTATTTTAAAATCAATGATTTTTATAGATTTTATGATTTTTAAAATCTTAATGTTTTTTATAGATTTTATGATTTTTAAAATCTTAATGTTTTTTATAGATTTTATGATTTTTAAAATCTTTAGGTTCCATAGAAAATTTCATATGCTTTTCTAAAGCTTCTCTTGCTCTGAAAATTCTTGATCTAACTGTTCCTACAGGACATTTCATGATAGATGCTATTTCTTCGTAACTTAAATTATCTACTTTTCTTAAAAAAATAGTATTTTTTAAAATAAAAGGTAATTTTTTAACAGCAACATTTAAGCTCTGATTTAATTCTTGGAATTCTATAGAATTATTAAGAATATCTTCTGGATTTTCTGGGTTTTCAGAATTTTTAAAGAGCATATAGCATTTATCTATATTTAAAGATTCTAAACTAAATTCTGATAAATGCCGATTTTTTTTTTCTATTAAATAGCTTTTTACCGTATTGGTTGCAATTTTATGTAGCCAAGTATAAAAAGCGCTTTCTTCCCTAAAATTTTCTAACCCTTTATATGCTTTTAAAAAAATTTCTTGCCGCAAATCTAACGATTCATGATCATCAGTTATATACATTTTAATTAATTTTAAAATTCTATATTGATATTTTAATACTAAAATATTAAAAGCTTGTTTCTTTCCTAATTTAAAATCTGTTATGAGTTTAGGATCTTGATCTTTAAGTGAATGCATATAATCATATTTCCAATAATTTAATGTTGTTAATATAACTATAGCGATTATTATAAGCAAAAGTACTGTATATACTCGTTTATTGAGAGGGTAAAAATTTATAATATGATAAAATAATTAATCTCTTAAAAAGATCTAATTGTTGTAATTGATTTTTAAATGCTAACACTCTAAATTTGCGAAATTTATTAGCAAAAATTAAAATTATCAACCAAGGACTACAGTATTCAATTTTGACAAAATTAACTTTAATTTTTTGCATTTTCAAAGTAATTAAATATGCTTTACTTAAATTATCATTTAAATAAAATCCATGAATAAAATATTGTTTTTTATACTTAGAATAAATGTAAATACAACTTATAAGTAAAACAATTAATTTATACCAAATAATTATATTAGTTAAATATAATGCATACACAGCTAATATAAGATTAAAAACATAAAAAATTTTTAAATTTTTAAAATTATCTAAATAATAAATCAAATGTTAGAACCCAATAAATTTTTTCTAATTATGCTGATTAAATCAATGAATTCTATATTGGAGGGTAAAGATTTATTTAACAACCAATCAAACAAATCTGCATCACTAGATTCTAATAATTGATTAAACTTAAGTTTTAAATCCAGAGATAAATTTGCGTAATGATTATTTAAAAATTTTAATAATATTTCATCCAGTTCTAACATACCACGACGACATTGCCAACTTAACTGATTAAAACTTGTTAAAATCATTAATAAATCCAAAAATTGCAATAAAAATTAAAAACATCAAACTTATACTTTTAAAAAAATGTACTAATTTTAATGGAGCAGATTTGCCAGTTAAAATTTCATAAATACAATGAATGATCGAACCTCCATCTAACCATGGAATTGGCAATAAATTTAACACCCCTAAATTAATACTTACTAATCCTAGAAAATTAAAAAAATGCTCTAAACCAAGTTTAATACTTTGACCAGCATAATAACCAATAGCTAGAGGACCTGCAGTATTTTTTAAAGATAATTTACCTGAAAAAATAGAAATTAAAGAATGTCCACTTAATATAATATTATCATAAGTTTTAATTAAAGATTTATACATTCCCATACCAACACCGTATTTAGTCTTTTTAACCCAATGCATAGGGTATGGTTTTGGTTTATATTTAATTCCAATTACTGCTTGTGAATTATGCTCTTTTTTATTGATAAGCTTGGGGGTTAGATCAAATGATAATAAAGTATTGTTTCTTGAAATTTTAAGATTAATTTTATGCATAGCATTATTTTGTATATAATCAAAAACTTGTTGATTTTCTGTAATTAATACATCATTTATAGATATAATTTGATCACCCACTCTGATCCCGGCTTGTTCTGCTGGATAATTAGGAATAACTTCTGAAATATGCGGATCCATTAGGACTAACGGAGATAACCCTATATGTTTTAAAAAATCAATATTTTTTAAATTAATAATTTTTGGATCTAATTTTAATATATGATTAGAGAAAGCTTTGGTTGGTTGATCATAAGTTTGTATAGCAATCATAGATTTATTTAGAATTAATTGCTTAATTAAACTATTATTTACCTCATTCCAATCGTTAACTGGCAATTCAGCAATTTTTATAATTTGCAACCCAGAAGTTAGCTCAGCTAAATCTGCAATACTACCTTTAGGAACATTACCTATGATCGGCAAATTATTCGAAATTCCACAAATAAATACTAAATAATAAAATATCCAAGCAAATAATAAATTAAACATTGGGCCGGCGAATAAAATCGCCATTCTTACCCACGCAGATTGATTATTGATCGCATTAGGATCTTTAAGATCTGAATTAGAAGCTAGATTATGACCAGCATTAACATCTGCAGCACTTTCTTCCAAACTATGCTGAATATATCCACCTAATGGGATTAAAGAAATTAAATATTCTGTACCATGCTTATCAACCCAAAAACGATAAGCAGGACCAAAACCAATTGAGAATTTAAGAACTTTAACCTTAAATAATCTATCTACATAAAAATGTCCAAATTCATGAATTACTACTAAAATGCTGATTGCTAAAATAAAACCAATAATTGAATAAATTAAATCCATAAATATACCACTATTATATACTTCTTTTATATACTTCTTTCTTTCCCGCAGATCTCTCCTAGATCCTTTATAACAGTGACTTTAATTTTTTACAAGCAAGAATTTTTTTACTAAATATTAGTTAAATAATTATTAAATAAAAGTTAAAATTTATATAATTTTGTAATTTAATTAACAAAAACTAGTGTTTGAGGCTAAACCTGTCTATCCTGTATATAGATAGTTGTAAAATTTATTATTATTGTAATTACAACTTTTACCTATAAAAATTTATATAAATAAAAAACAAAAATAAATAATTAATTAGGAACAAACAATGCCTGGTTTATCAGCAGAAGAATTAAAAAAGTTAGAAAAAACATTACAGCCATACGCTGATGTAAGTAAAATCCCAGAAAAAATCAGGGGAATTAAATCTGACGGCGCCAATTTCTTTTCTGATCATTTACCTAGAAATTATCAAGTAACGGAAGGAGAAGATAAATTTAAAGTAATGACTTGGAATATGATGAATAAGTGCCATGATAAAGCAGGCTGCAAAGTAAAACCACCTAATCAATATGCAAATAATCCTTGGGATGTTACAGAAAATTTTGAACAAGTTAATTATAGAAGAGCCATGCAATATGACTTTTTATTGGAACAATTAAAAAAAAACAAGGAAAAAGGCAGTCCATTGTCTGCAATATTTTTACAAGAAATAAATGAATTAGTATTTAACATAAAGGATTATCCAGATCCGATGACAAATAAAGTGAAAACATTATTATTAGTAGAAGAATTGACAGAAAAAGATATAGAAATATTATTAGCATTTAAATTTTTAGAATCTTTAAAAGAGCTAGGATATACAGCATATGCTACAACACCAGAAATGAACTGTAAACCAATGGTAACTATAGTAAATACTGAACAACTTAAGGTTTCCAAGGATGAGCCTTATGGTGCATTACCTGTTACAGCAAATGGAAATGAAAAAAATACAGCTTTTGTAATCAAAGTCTACAACAGAACTAAAGATGATGAAGAACCAATAAATTTAGTAAATTTACATCTTGATTACGGTACTGATTATGTCGAATCTATATTAGATTTTCAAACACAAATGGTAAATCAAAACATTATGGGAATTATGGCAGGTGATACTAATCATCCTCCAAATTCTGGATTAATTGGAGGAATTGGCGATTGGTATCATACATCTAATATAGATACAGATGAATCATCAGGGGAATTAACTGATAGAGATCTTAGATCATCCAGGTTAAAGAATTATGATCTTTTATTTGCTAACCCATCTGTTGTTAATTCTTCAGTAACCACTCAAGAGCTAGATGGCTGGTACTTTACCGTAAAAGATGGGACAGCTACAATTAATCCAATAGATGAAAATACTAACCGTAAATATGTATCCCAACCAGGTTTACCTTGGATGAAAGAAGAAATATTTAAGGCTTTATTGAAAAATGGATTTATAGAAAAAACTACATATGCATATGGAGTTGAGTGTAGTTTTACAGAAAAATCAGAAACAGAAAAACAGCAAATGTTAGCTTTAATTAGAAAAATGAATGGACCTAATTTACAAATATTTGATTTAACTTATGAAAATTTAAAAGAATTACTTGTCAACGTTAATTCTGTTGGACATAATAAATATAAGTATGCAGAAGTAAAAGAAGAAGTAAAAGTTGGATCTGATGATGGTTCATTTAAAGGTAATGTTGTTTGGCAAAAACCTACAAAAGATGCTTCTAAATCTGAAGAAATAACTATTGCTCGTGTATTTCATGCTAACGACAACGTAAAACTAGAATTTCCAGCCCTGAAAAATACTGATGAAAAACAAGCACACCTAGATTGGATTGCTATGTTTTTACAAGAATTTTCCAAACAAAATAAAGATATTAAACATGTTCAAGAGATACCTGTTATTGTTGCTAATGGATTTGAACCAGAAATTTTAAAAGCATTATTAGAACAAATACATAAAATTAATTCTACACCAGAAGCTGCAGACCATATTTTATTGAAATTTGAATGCACAGATCATAGTAAAAAGTACAAAGATTTACAACACATAATAAATCTACATAATAAAAAGATAGACTCAATGGTTTCCCCCGCTAGCAGAAATCGCTATAGCCGCTAATTAATTTTTGAGTAAGTTCTTTAGTATTCACAACTTTAAAACTATTAAACTCAATCTCACGAAATGCTTCAGTTTTTCCTTGCAATTGAATATACACTTGTTTTTAACTAAACAATTGCTCTACTTGAATAAAATTAGCTTTAACTATTTTCCAAGCATCTAGCAACCATACGGTAAAAATATTATTATTTGCAAAATTCAAATCTTGCTGACTATCATTAACGGATAATAACCAAGTTTCAAACAAATCTTTGTTAATCCATTTAAATTCTTCAACTTCATTAATGTTTGGAATAATTAAATCATTTTGATATTTACCGATTAAAACATGATCTAATTCATATTCTAACAAACCATTAGCAAATTTATGCCGATAAATAAATTTACCTATCGACATTAATTTAACCTGGATACCTAGTTCTTCATTAATTCTACGTTGTCCAGCTACAATTAAATCTTCTTGATCCTCTGGATGACCACAACAACTATTAGTCCATAAACCGCCACTATGATATTTTTTTTTATGCCTTTTTTGTAATAACAATTCTAAATTATTATCATATTTTCTGAAAACAAAAATTGAAAAAGCTCGATGTAATAATCCCTGCTGATGTACTAATAATTTCTCTTGAGTACCTAGTTGATTATCATTTTGATCTACTAAAATTAAATTATTCATACTTTTTATATTTATAAATTTTCAAATGGTTTAATAAATTCCATATTCGGAAAAAACTTTTTAATTAATAATAAATCTTTATTTAAACATAATAATTTCAAATTAGGTCCAGCATCTTGAGTGAAATATAAAGATAATTTCCGCTCTTTTCTTAATTGCCAAATTTTTTTAATATTTAAAATTGTATCTGCATTAGAATACATTATAGAGGGTCTTGAAGATAACATAATAGAATGCATAGCTAATGCGTTAGCTTCTAAAGTTGTTCCAAATAATTCGAAATCCTGATTATTAATTGCATTTTCTAATAATTCTAAATCTTTAGAAGCTAATTCTTCCCAAGATGCATATAAAGGTGAAGTAGCTACACTTAATAACATCGCATCTCGAGAACTAATATATTTTTTATCTTGACTAACAATTAATAGTCCTATACATAAATCTGTCCAAGATTGCTCTAAAGGCTCTGCAAAAGAATCAGTACCATCTGCTAAAATTCCTTTGTGCCATTTAACAAAACCATTAAATATAGAACGACATGCGCTACCACTGCCTAATCTAGCTAAAATAGATAACTGTTTTAAAGAATAATTCCAACCAAATAATTGATCTAAAGCTTTAACTAATGCTGCAAAACCACATGCAGATGAAGCAAGTCCTGCGGCAATTGGAATATTAGCATAAGTATCCACTTTAAATGCGGTATGTTGATCTGGTAATTGCTCTCTAAATAAATCCAGAAATTTTACTAATTTTACATAAAATTGATCTTTGGGATCTGTTGGGTGATTATTTACTAATACTAAATCTTGACGATGATTAATCAAAGATACTTTAGTAAACGCACCTTTATTACCTAAAGAAATCGATAAACTAGAATTTACTGGTAAATTAAGTTCAACTGATCTCTTTCCCCAATATTTACATAAAGCAATATTACTAGGAGCAAATGCTGAACTTTGCAGTAGAGGTTGAGTTATAACCATATAACCCCTTGAGTACTTGTTTGTAACGTAAAACACTCATGATTTATTGTATTTATAAAATCTTCTGACAATTTTCCTAATCCAATTACACAATCACCTAAACCTGCTCCTGAAATTTTTGCCCCATAAACCGTAGAACACGCTCTTAAATTAGTTGCTATTTGATCTAAATTGTTATCTACCAATCCTAAACCATTCATTAAACCATGCCCAATATTTAAAATTTTACCTAAAATTTTTAAATTAGGTTTTTCAATAGCCATAATTGCTAATTTACTGTATGCTTGCATGCTATTAAAAATTTTTGTATATAAATCTTTATATACATCTTGTTGTAATTGTTGTGCTATGATTTTAATAACTTCAGCTGTTTTAACTTTATAACCACAGTATATTGCAACTAAATCTAAACTTTGGTTTAGAATTTTTTGTGATTTAAAATTTTGATAGGCAATAATTCCACCATATAAACTGGCAGCAAGATCAGCGCCTGATCCTAAACCATCTTGAACTTGATGGATCACTTTAAGCGCTTGGTTAAAAATTTTTTGATTTTCAATTGCTAAATTTAAAAATTTACTAATAATCATTAAACTTCCAATAACTATTGCGGCAGATGATCCAAAACCCATATTACTTTTTAAATCTTGATTATTAATAATTAAATTAAATCCTGAATTTATTCTATACAGATGATTAATATTCCAAATACTGGTTAATACATAATTTAATTTACTATCTTTAAATTTATTAATTAAACCATCAGATAAATCATTTAAATTAATTTCTAAAACTTCTAAATCAGAATTGATTATAATTTTATGTAAATTATTTGGAATTAAAGTCATTTGCAATCTAGCATTAATTGCCATAACAATTGCCATTTTGCCTTTTAATACTGCATGTTCTCCAAATAACATCAAACTACCGGGAACTGAAACTTTAAACAATCTGCACTCCATTATAATCAATTTTCAAGTCTTGCAATTGATATTTATGAGCTGCAACTATTGGTGCAAGTAATTCTAGATCTCCAAATAACATTATAATTCCAGCATTATCCCCATAAATACTTCCAGCACCACAAATTTTAGCAGCGCCTCCAGCATTTTCAATAAGTTTAATAAATTTTTGGATCTTTTCTGGTACAACTTTTAATCTAGATAATAATAAATGATTAGCCCTAATTGCATGGATAAATTGTTGATGATCTTGATTAATTAATGCTTGTTTAACTGCTTCTGTAACTAGGGTAAATTCTTTAAGTAACCCAGGATCTAAAAAATAATTTTTAACAAAAGCTACACATTCTCCAGTATTTGCTAAAGGTTTGCCTGTATTGATTATTTTCAGATTAAAATCTGGGAAAATTATGTTATGTGCTGTATACCGATTACTCTCTTCATAATTAAAATAATTACACCCACCAAAAGTCGCAGTATATAAATCTAAACCACTGGATTTACCATGTTGTAAATTTTCAATCTCTTTAGCTATATGCCAAAATTTTATAGGATCCCAATTGATTTTAAATAGATAAGATAATGATCTTAAACAACTAATAATTAATGCCGCAGAAGATCCTAATCCTGCTCCAATTGGGATCTTAGAATTTACTTGAATATCTAAATTCTCAGAAATTTGTAAGTGTAAAGTTTCAATTAAACTAGTAACCAAATATTGTAATAATTCAAATGGTTTTTTTATAACATCTTTAATTCCACAATAACCATGCAAAAAATTGTAATAATTAGTTTGTAATTGAGATTTTAATAAATTTAAAGCCTTTAATGTATGGGATTTTGCATATTTAATATTTAATAAATTAAAATTAATCTTAGGATATTTATTATTATTTAAATTTACAGACTTATTACGCCATCCAACAGTGGTAATCGCATATTGATTAATCGCCATAGCAATAGCTGGCGCTCCATATACCACTGAATGCTCTCCTGAAATTATCAATTTACCTGGAGCTTTAGCACTAAAATAAGTCTTAATCATCATTTCACAAATTTACTAATTTCTTTCTAAACTAACATGAGTATTTACTAATTCCCCTGGATTAGTTTGAGCTGCTAATAAAGATAACTCTCCACATAAAACTCCAGAGGCTATAATTATAGATAATTTTCTGGCATTTAAATTTGGACAACCAATTTGCTTAAGATTTTCTAAGACAAATGGTAAATTTTTACCATTTCCAATGGTTCCTACAATAATATTAGGTAAAGTTACTGAAAAATATAAATCTTCATTAATTAATTCACAATGCACTATTCCTTGTGAACCTTCAACAATATTCGCAGCATCTTGTCCGGTGGCTAAATAACTTGCAAGTAACATATTGGCAAAATGTGCATTTGCAGTTCTAACACTCCCTGCTAATATACTTCCAAGTAAATTCTTTTTAATATGTAAATTAACAATTTTCTCTGGAGTGGTTTTTAACACCTCTGCTACTATTTGAAAAGGTATTTTCATTTCAGCAATCAAATATTTACCTCTACCTAAAATTCCATTTACTGCAGAAACTTTTTTATCTGTACAATAATTAGCTGAAATAGATTGATATTTAAGCTCTGGATATTCTTTTAATAACCAATTTAAAATGTTTTCAGCTACAATAGTCGCCATATTGTGCCCGGAAGCTTCATTAGAATTAATTGCAATCCGTAAATAAATTAAATTTCCAATAATTTGATGCTGAATTTCTTGAAAAATTGCAAATCTACTACTTTGCTTAACAATTGTAGCAATTTCTGTAGATCTAGCATAGATTTGAGTAACAATATCATAAGCACTAGTAACATCTGGAGCTTGTAATACAATAGATCTAGTCATATTATCTTTGCAAATAACCGCCTTGATCCCACCTGCTAATCTAGAAACCTTAGCCCCTCGATTACAAGAGGGCCATAATGGAGTTTCAAAAGTTGCCATTGGCAATTTAAATTCCCCAGATAAATCTTCAGAACTAATTTTTATAGGACCAATAAATTGCATAGGAATTAAAGCATGCTCAAATAAATCTTTAGTCATTTAATCTATAGATCCTGTATAAAATTTTATTAAAATATATAAACAACATATATGTAATATCCTAAAGCTGCTATCGGCATTACCGCTAAAACACTATCTAATCTATCTAATATTCCGCCATGACCAGGTAAAATATTACCACTATCTTTAACCTTAGAAATCCGTTTTAATAAGCTTTCAAATAAATCTCCAATTATTGATAATGCCAAAAATATATGGGTAATTATAAAAATATACCCTATTTGTTTTAAAACTTTCATAATTGAATATGAATAAAATTGTTTATTACCCCACATAATGCCCATAAAAAACATAAGCATAACTAAAATACTAATTACATATCCTACCCATACCCCTTCCCAGGTTTTATTTGGACTAACAATGCTTAATTTATGCTTGCCTAAAAATTTTCCTCCAAAATATCCTCCACAATCTATGCTAATAATCATTAAAATTACTCCTAGTAAATAATAACTATTATTATGTTTTATATAATTAATTGCTAACCAACTAGGAATAAGTATCATTAAACAACTGCATATGTTAAATGTTTTCCATAAAATGGGATAATTAAGACAAAAATCATGAAACGCAATATTATTTATAGAATATTTGATAATCAGCAAAACATTTAATAGCCAAAATAAAATATTAAAAATAAATATTAAAAATAAATAATTATTTTTT
>CAIKKE010000003.1 GCA_903827925.1 uncultured Francisellaceae bacterium | reverse complement strand
TAAAATTTATAAAATTATAATTAAAATTATAAATAAGGTTGCTGAAATTTTGTTTAAGATAAAATCTAAAAATTTAAATAAATTTATAAAATTTATCTTGATTTTTTTTAATATTAGTTTGTTTTTAACCTTAATATCTTGTAATGATTATAAAAAGATAGTTAATAAAAATATAATTACTAAAAAAATAATTAGCATACAACAAGCAAATAATTTAGCTAATTTGATCCATGCTAAACATCATCATACTTTTTATTGTAATTGTTGTTATAAAAATAAAATTATAGATTTACATTCTTGTGGATATAAGATCCAAAAAAATCAAAAACGTGCTGAAAGGTTAGAATGGGAGCACATAGTACCTGTTAGTAGATTAGGAAAAAATTTAGCTTGCTGGAATACCGCAATTTGTTGTAATCAAAAAATTTGCTATAAAGGTCGTGCTTGTTGTCAAAAAATAGATCCT
This sequence comes from uncultured Francisellaceae bacterium, assembly GCA_903827925.1. Lineage (GTDB taxonomy): Bacteria > Pseudomonadota > Gammaproteobacteria > UBA6186 > Azoamicaceae > UBA6186. Next base: position 19,805 of record CAIKKE010000003.1, on the reverse strand, counting down.
TATTTTCTTAAAATGGCAACCGATTTGCATAATATTGTTCCAGAAATTGGTGAATTAAATCTAATTCGTTCAAATTATAGTTTTGCTGAATTACCACATATTAAATCTGATCAATTTGGTTTATGTAAGTTTAAAGTCGATCGTTTACAAAAAAAAGTTGAGGCTAATCAATCCGTAAAAGGTATTATTGCTAGAACTTATCTTTATATGCATGATTGTTATAATTTAAATTTAAGCTTAGAAGAGAAAAAATTATTTAACAAATGGAATTATAAATATCCACCTAATTCTTGGGAAATAGATTGGAATAAAAAAGTATATCAAATTCAACATACTGATAATCAATATATATCTAAATATGCTAAATAATTAAGAATATGTGTTAATATTTGAAATATATTTTAAATTGAAGTAACATAAATTTAAAAAATTTATTATAAGGTAAATTGATATGATGTATGGTTTAAATATTTACGAAAACGAAGATAAAGAAAATGCTTTTTTCGATCCTGGTACGTGTGGATATGGAGATGTTGTATCTATAGAATATTTAGTAGATTATTTATCTAGAAAACAATCATTGCCAACTGATAAATTGAATATACATTTAAATTTCAGTAATTTTGATTCTAAAAAACCTATGGATGTAGTATCTAATTATAAAAAAGTGTTACAATCAATCTCACGTTTTGGAGATTTATTACAACACCATTCTTTTTTACAGGAACATATTAATGAAATCAACTTTACATGGAGTGGGTATTTATGTGAAGGTAGTTTTGAATGGAGAATAGAAAATCAACCGAATTGCAGTAGTGTAAAGTATGAAACTCATATAAATGAATATTTTTCTAACATGCTGATGCAAATTAAGCATACTAATGTTACCAAGTTGAAAATAAATTTATGTGGGGATGCTGTGATCACTGGGTTGCTTCCAATTTTATCTCAAACCAAACTTACACATTTAAAGTTAAATGTAGATAAACCAGAATTATTAGATCGAATACTTGATATTTTACCTAAAACCAATTTAATTCATTTGGTATGTAAAGAATCTTTTGCTTCTGCCTCAGCGATAAAGAGCTTGTGTAAAACATTACCTGCTACTAATTTGATGACTTTATATATCGCGGGTATAAGTGGTAATATTAATGAAAGAATAGAAGCAATAGAAGCGTTATGTAATGTATTGCCTGCTACTAAATTGGCATGGGTATCTATGCCTTCAGTAGGTAGATTCTTTGATGGGGATGTAATAGAACAACTTAAACTTTTATCTATTAAAATAAATGAAACCATACCTAAAACCAATTTGGTTAAATTCCAAGTTTTTGGTGATAAATTGGGTATGAATATGCCACACATATTAGAACAGGATAAAACTAAAGATGCTGAAATAAAGTTTTTATGTGAAAATAATTTAAAAGAAAATAAAGAAGCTATTGAATTATGGTTTAAAATATTTAAAAGGCATATTGTAAAAAGCAAAGATAAGCCTTTATTTTCTGAAGACGTAAGTAAAAATATTATTACTTTTTTGTATCCTAAAGCAATTTTTGCAGTAAATGATTTGTCCGAAAATATAGATAATAAGGTAATTAATGAAAAATATTATCAAATTAAGTATTTATTGGAAAGGCATCAATTAAATATTGTTAAAATAAATAGCAAATTAAAAACTAATCATGCTACTAGTGTAGAGCATCTATTGAGAATTGCAGCTCGCAAAGGAGATGTTGAAACGGTTAATTTATTATTAAGTAATAATATTAATATAGATGTGAATCAACCAGGAGAATTATCTGGTAAAACTGCACTACATCAAGCTGTAATAGGGGTTACGGAAAAATTTGTGCGTAATAATTATGTATTGATAATAGGGGTTACTGAAGAAATGATTCGTAGTTCTAATGAAGAAATTTGTAGTTATGATAACTTTAGGGTAGTTAATGAGTATCATTGCTGTATAGCGGCTTTACTTAAAAAAGGTGCAATTGAGGTAAAAGATAACCAAGGTAAGTTACCTATAGATTATGCTGCTACTTCTGAGGAAGCATCTAACATGATAACCAGTTTACTGAGGCCAACAGAGTTTTGGGGTGAATATTTTTCTGAACAAGAAATTAAAGATAATGAATCTATGCATGTGCATGCCAAATTAATCCCATATTAGGTAAATAATTTAATTTATTTTTTGATTTTTAAATTCAAAAAACTCTATCAGACAAAATTTCCTGATTGTTCTAATAACAATTTGTATTTAGGAGAATTGATTAATTCGCCTATTTTTAAAATTTTACTGCCGGGAAATTGTAATTTTTCTAAAATCAATATACCTTCACCAGTGACAACTTCAATACCATATTTGTTAATATTTAAAATTTTTCCAGGCATATTTGAGATCTTATTATTAGAAATATTAGAAGTAGTATTAATATTATTATGGGGGGGATTAATATTACAAGCTTCTAATTTTACGTTATCATTTATATCTAATAAAATCTTTGCTTGCCAAATTCTAATTGGTAAAGTTTCATTTTGATTGGATAAATAATTTTTAATTTCAGTAAAGGATACTGGAGTTGGAATAAATGCTCTAATTTTTCTTTCAATCTCAACTGCAGTTAATGACCAATCAATTTTAGCATTGGTTTTTTGGATTTTATGAGCATAAGTTGCTAAATCATGCTCTTGAGACTTAGGGTTAATATTGTTAAAATTTTTAAGTAAATATAATATTGCAGTGGTTGCTAATGGTTGTAATTTTTTATATAAACTTGCAGTCGTTTCCTCTACATTAACTGGACATTTTATAGTATGCCATATATCTCCAGTATCTAAATTAGGATCCATTTTTATAATACTGATCCCGCTTGTATCCTCTCCATTTAAAATAGTGTGCTGCACAGGAGCGGCACCCCTATATTTAGGTAATAAAGATGTATGCACATTAAAGCAGCCAAATTTAGGTATATTTAAAATTTCTTTAGGGAGAATTAACCCATAAGCAAATACAATCATCAGATCAGGATTTAATTGCTGTAAATGTTTAATTACTATTGGATTTTTTAAAGTTGTAGGTTGTAATACAGGGAGGTTATGTTTTATAGCTATTTGTTTAACTGCAGATGGCTCTAATTTTTGGTTACGCCCTTTGGGGCGATCAGGTTGAGTTAAAACAGCAGTAATATGGTATCCATTTGCAATAAGATCTTTTAATAAATTGCTAGCTATTTCAGGAGTTCCAGCAAATACAATATTTTTAAACATAATATTTTTCTCCAACAGCTTCTTGGTTGTTTTTATTCTTAAATTATTTTACAAATTTTATAATTACTTTACAAATTATGTGTTCTTAATTTTTTTAGTTTTTTTTCTAATAAATTTTTTTTAAGAGGTGATAAATGATCAAAAAAAGTTTTACCATTGATATGATCTATTTCGTGCTGTAAACAAATGCTAAGTAAATCATCTGCGCTTAAATTTACCATCTTGCCGTGACGATCTATAAACTTCACATCAATTAATTTGTAGCGAGGTATGTTAGCATAAATTCCAGGGAAAGATAAGCATCCTTCTACAGAGATAATTTTTTCTTGCTGATTTATAATTTTAGGATTAATAACACATAAAGGTTGATTTTGAGAATTAGAAACATCTATGGTAATTATTTGTAAATGAATATCAACTTGAGTTGCGGCAAGACCTACTCCTTTGGCTTGATACATAGTTTCAAACATATTATTAACAATATCTTGTATGTATTTAGTATTAATTTCTGGGATAGCTATTGAACTTGCTACTTTTTTTAACCTAGGATCTGGATATTGTAAAATATTTAATAATGGCATTTTGTACCTTTTAAATTTAAGTTTTTATAATTTATATAATCAATAAATAACAGTTAATAATACAGTCTATTAATGTTTAATATTTTTATTATTTTAATAAAAATAAATTAGTAAGACTATAGTATATATATATTATTATTAAATATTGTTAAGTTTCAAGGTAAACTAAATATGAAAAAGTTAAATTTTATAATAACAGTTTTATTATCTAGCTGGATTTTTTATATGAATTATTCAATAGCTAAATTAGATAAATTAGATGAATTAGCTGAAAGCCAAGCTAATTTAGAAATAGTTAAATTAAAACCAAGTATTAAGGTTGTTGATAATTTGAATGGATCTGATAATTTAGAACTAAGCAAACTAGATATATATTTAAGAAAATTAATAATAATTGATATTCCAAATTTTAAAAATATTAAAAAATATAGAAATGAATCTTTGCAACCAGTAAATCCATTTAAGGATTTGAATATTTCTAGCGGGGATTATAGTTATGTTATGAGCGGATCTAATGGAGAAAAGATTTTTGGTAAAGGTGTTAATTTTTTAGCCAAAGGATTAGAAAAAGATGATCATTATGACTATACCTTAATTAGGCCAGATTTTTCTTATTATCATCCATTAACTGGAGAATATCTTGGTACTGGGATGTTGAAAATTGGTACAGCTAAAATTGTTGAACGGGGAAAAATTAGTATTTTAGAGGTAAATAATTTCAATGAACCAATTAAAGCTGGTACTTTAATTATTCCAGGTAAAAGTTTAAATTTGACAAACAATATTAAATTAGTTAAAAATTTAAATAATTTACAAGGATATATATTATCAATAATTCCAAATAAAAAAATCGCATTTAAAAAAGATATTTTGCTTATTAGTCTAGGATCCAGAGAAGGAGTTAAAGTGGGAAACTTATTCAAAGTAAATGCTAATAATATAATCGTTCAAGATCCGTATCAAAGTAATCAACAATATGTTGTACCTAACGATATACCTAAAGGAGAAATTTTAATTTATGAAGTTTTTGATAAATTAAGTTTAGGAATTGTGATTAAAAGCACAACAGAGTTAAAATTTTTAGATACAGTATATTCTAATTGATTTAATTAGAATAATTAGAATAATTAGTTAGCATAGAGTTGGTAATATGCAAAATAATTTAATTAATTGGTTAGCTTTAGTTAGGACTAGTGGTATTGGTCCAATAAAATTTAAAAATTATTTAAAATTAGATCCTTATTTACATAATTTACCAGATATAGCTAAAAATACTCTTAATAAAAGCCGAAAAGCTATTGATCTAGATTTAGATTGGGCTTCTCAAAATAATTGCCATATAATGTTAATTTCTGATGATGATTATCCTAAATTATTAAAAAATATAGCAGATCCACCTCCAGTATTGTTTATAAAGGGTAACCGAGCATTATTAAGTGAAGCACAGTTGGCTATAGTTGGAAGTCGTAATGCTAGTAAATTAGGGGTGGAAATAGCATTTAAATTTGCTAATGAATTATCTAAATTTAAGTTAGTTATTACTAGTGGTTTAGCTTTAGGGATTGATGCTGGTAGTCATAGAGGAGCTATGTATGCTAATAGAGAATCTACTCTTGCTGTATTAGGTCATGGGTTAGATATTATTTATCCTAAAAAACATTTATCGTTAGCAGAACAAATAATTTCTAATAACGGGGCAATTATTTCTGAGTTTCCATTAGGAGTACAGCCATTAGCTATTAATTTTCCCCGGAGGAATAGAATTATAAGCGGATTATCATTAGGGACTTTAGTGATAGAAGCTTCGGTTCATAGTGGATCTTTAATAACAGCAGATTATGCTATAGAGCAGGGTAGAGAAGTATTCGCAATTCCAGGTTCTATTTATGACCAAAATGTTAAGGGTTGTCATAAATTAATTAAACAAGGCGCTAAATTAGTGGAAAATTCTCAAGAAATAGTTGAAGATTTGGGTTTTATGAATTGTAATGATAAGGTAATTAATAAATCAGAGATTTTAAGTAAAATAAATTGTTTAGATGATTTTCAAAAAAGAATATTAACTAGCATATCTTATGAAACAACAGCTACAGATGTTATTATTAATCGAAGTGGTTTTATGACTAATGTTGTTAATTCAGGTCTGGTTAGTTTAGAGTTGTCAGGGTATATTACATCTGTTCCTGGCGGATATATTAGGTTAATGTAGGTTAATGTAAAAATAGATAAAATAAATAACGAGAGAAATTATGGTTAAAAATTTGGTGATTGTAGAATCTCCCACTAAAACTAAAACTTATAGTAAATATTTAGATAAAAACTTCTTGATTTTAGCTTCGTATGGTCATGTAAGAGATTTAATTCCAAAAACTGGAGCTGTGGTTCCAGAAGATAATTTTGCTATGCGATACCAAGTTGTAGAGAAAAATCAAAAACATGTAGATGCGATTTGTAAAGCATTCAAACAAGCCAAAGCATTGTATTTAGCTACAGATCCAGATAGAGAAGGTGAAGCTATTGCTTGGCATATTTGTGAGATCTTAAGAGCTAAAAAATTATTAACTCCAGATAAACCAATATATAGAATGGTTTCCAATGAAATAACTAAAAATGGGATCAAAGATGCTTTAAATAATTTAAAATCTATAAATATAGATTTAGTTTATGCTCAACAAGCTCGCAGAGCTTTAGATTATTTGGTTGGGTTTAATTTATCTCCTTTATTGTGGAAAAAAGTACAAAGAGGATTATCTGCAGGTAGAGTACAAAGTCCAGCTCTTAGAATGATAGTTGAAAGGGAGCAGGAAATTGAAAAATTTAAATCTGAAGAATATTGGACTATTGAAGCTGATTTAAAAAAGCAAAACAATCAATTATTAGCTAAATTAATAGAATATAATCATGAAAAATTACAACAATTTTCAATTAACAACAAAGTGCAAGCTAATGAAGTTACTGAAAATTTATTAAGATTAGCTAAAGGTAAATTGCTAGTTACTAAGGTTAATAAAAGTCAACGCAAAAGAAATCCAGCAGCGCCTTTTACTACCTCGACTTTACAACAAGATGCTAATCGTAAATTAGGGTTTTCAACTAAACGTACTATGTTGATTGCTCAGCAATTATACGAAGGTATCGATATAGGGGAAGGTGCTATAGGGTTAATTACTTATATGCGTACTGATTCCGTACATATTGCTAACGAAGCGATGGATGATCTACGTAAAGTTATATTAGAACGTTATGGTGTTAATGCATTATTTGAGTCAGTAAGAATATTTAAAACCAAGTCTAAAAATGCGCAAGAAGCACATGAAGCAATTAGGCCTACTGGTTTTTCTCAATTTCCATTGCAAGTTAAACCATATTTAAATTCAGATCAATTTAAAATTTATAATTTAATCTGGCAACGAGCAATTGCCAGTCAAATGAGTCCTGCAATTATTGATCAAGTAGCTATAGATTTAGCTTGTGGAAATGTTAATTCAGGTAATATATTTAGATTGAATGGTTCAGTAATTTTTGATCCTGGTTTTATGCAAGTATATCAAGAAAGTAAAGAAGAAAAAGTTATTGATTCTAGAGAAATAGCAGAACTAGATGAAGAGAAACACTTACCAGCATTAACAGAAGGAGAAGAAGTTTCTTTACAGATTATTAGGCCAGAACAACATTTTACTGAACCGCCACCTAGGTTTTCTGAAGCTTCCTTAGTAAAAACGTTAGAAGAACATGGAATTGGTAGACCGTCTACTTATGCAACGATCATTTATACTTTACAGCAAAGAAAATATGTAATTTTAAATGCATCTAGATTTAAACCAACTGACGTTGGAACGGTAGTTAATAATTTTTTAACTAATTATTTTAATCAATATGTAGATTATGATTTTACAGCTAAATTAGAAGATCACTTAGATGAGGTCGCCAGGGGGGAGAAAAATTATATACCTTTATTAGAAAATTTTTGGCATCCATTTATTGAATTAATTAAAAACATTGAAGTAGTTGTTAAAAGAAGTGATGTAACTCAGGAAAAATTAGATGAAAATTGTGAAAAATGTGGTAAGCCATTATCCATAAGATTAGGTAAAAGTGGTAAATTTATTGGATGTACTGGTTTTCCTGAGTGTGACTATACCAGAAGCTTAAATAAAGATAATGATTCAATAGATAATAAAGAACCAGAAACAATTGTTGATAGGAATTGTCCGCAATGTAATAAAAATTTAATTATTAAATATGGTAAATATGGTAAATTTATAGGATGTAGTGGTTATCCGGATTGTAGACATATAGAATCTTTAAATAAACCAGAAATAATTGATTTAATTTGTCCAGCTTGTAAAAAAGGCAAATTTATTAAACGTAAATCTAGATATGGAACTTTTTTTTATGCATGCAATTCTTATCCAGAATGTAAATATGCCATTCAAAATCAACCTCTTGATGAACAATGTCCTAAATGTAATTGGCCAATCTTAACTTTAAAAGTTACTAAAAGGTATGGAACTAAAAAGATTTGTCCTCAAAAAGAGTGTGGATTTGTCATAGAAGATGGTAGTGAGTAAATTATAAAAAAGTTTTAGCAGGATCTATAAATCTTTTAGATTTTAATTGAGATTTATGTTTTTTTAAAGTTTCAATTGCAGTAGTATTGTTGAGCGGAGTTTTTTTATTATTTTTAAGATTATTCTGATATTGATGTAAAATAGCAGCAACAGGAGGATGGTTACGACTGGGATGTTCTTGTTCAGATGGAGGATTAATAAATCTAGAAGGATTATTTGTTGGAGAACCAGTTGTTGATTCATTGCTATTATTTTCAGACACTACTAAGGGATCTGATATATTTTCAGTTAAAGTAGCATCTTCAGCTAGAGATGCTATCGACACATTATTTACTACAGGGGTGTAATTTAATTGTTCTGCGTTAACTAAAGTATTGATTTTGTTGTTAATTATAGATATTTCAGTTTCTAATAAATGTGCATTATCTAAAATTGTTTGAAAATCACCTTTTCTTAAAGCGCCAATCATATTGGCTAAATTGCGGTTTTTGGGATCTTTGCGTAATTGCAGGTTGATTTTGTTGAAAATATTTGTAATTTCTTCTGGGGAAATGTTAAAATTATTATTGCTGATAAATTCATGAATTTTTTTGATTTTTTCTTCAGTTAAGTAATGTTCGGTTCCACCAAATTTATAATTATTGTAAATGTCAGTTAATTCTATTCCGGACCAGGTTAAAAAATATCCACAAACATAAGCACTACAAATTGTTGTTCCTACTTCTTCTGGCAACAGGTTGAAAATTGGAATAGTTTGATATAAGCCATTACATCTATCTTTTAGCCAAGCAAAATTTGCAACTTGAATTAATAATGGTCCGGTTGCAAATGCCACAGTTGAAATAATTGCTCGTATAGTACTGCGTGTTGGATATTCGTCAGTAAAAATGTTTTTCCAATTATTATAGCATTCCGCAATAGGGTAAGTGATTACAGGAATTAAATTAGAAGTTTCAGTAATGGTTGATAATTTTTCAAGAATAGTCGACATTGGATATTTATTGTTTTCATTTTTTAAATCTAGCATATAATTCTCTGTTATATTTGTTGTTATTATTATTGTTTTATATCGGTATCAATTGATTATAATTTTAATTTGTGATATGGATTTTTTAATGGAAAAATCATTTTATTATGTTTTTTTTTTGAAAACAAATTATCTAATAAAGGGTTTTCTTGGTTGGAATAAATTAATTCAGCAAAGTTTTCTTTTTTTTTGGTTAATGAATCATAATAATCTATCAATTGTTTCTGCGACATATTTGATAAGTTGGTTATTTGTGGTTGTGATATATTCGTTTTTAACATGGATTATCTCCAATCTTATGTTTAATAAATTATATTTAAGATCTATGTTTGTTTAGTTAAATATTTATATTTTATATTAAGGTTAGCATAAATAAATTTTAATTAAATAATGTTTTAAGGGTGAGGGGGATAACCAGTAGAAGGATTTAAGTGGTTGTTCGGTAAGGTTTTTAATAATGGAGCCAATGTGCTTGGATTTTCATGAGTGGGTGGGGAATTAATTAATGTTACTATGTTTTTGTTATGGATCTCTATATTATGCTTTACTAAAGCATACTCTTCAGTAGCATCTTTACAGTCAATTTTCAATAAAATTTTATTTTCGTTGCTAGGATTAGAATTAATTTCATGGATTTTTTCCAATAAATTCATTAAGTCTTCTGGGGTAAATCCATGAGCAGTAACAACAGGCACTTGATTTTCAGCTGCTTTTGATTGCGTGCCATTTTTTTGGGATAAAAATTTTCCTAAAAAATCAACAATCCAGTCTTTTTGTGTTGGTTTTATACTACCATCTTGATTAGGTGGAAATTGTAATATTACTTTATCTGATTCATGAAAAATATTAGCAATAGTTGTTTTTTCTGGGGGTAACGTAGTATTTGTTGCTGATGTAGGGGTGGTTGGAGGTGGCGTGTGATTTATCCTTCCTATAAAAGATGTATTATTACGAGTAATTCGAATATTAGTTCGATCTTCATAAATGAAAGATTCTTTTGGATCGGGTGGAAATTTAGGCAAACGTGAACCAGGAGTTTTGGTTGGAGAATAATGTGTTTGTAATAATGTTGATAAGTTATCAGTATTAAAGATATTTTGTGGTATTGTTAAATTAGGTTGAGGTTGAGGTTGAGGTTGAGGTTGAGCAGGAGAGTCCCCTGGAGCTCCCCCATTCATTGATGCTGCTATTTGTAGAAGTTCTTCTTGGTATTGTTTTTGGTTTGCTAATTTAGTGCTTTCATCTTCTTGTTTTGCTAATTTAGTGCTTCCATCTTCATCTTCATCTTTATCTTTATTTTCATCTCCGTGAATTCTAGTTTCTGGTGTAATAACCAAGTAAATTTTAGATGTATCATAATTCAACAAGGCTGGGATGTTATTTACAAAATTTTCTAAAAGTGTTAACTGTTTTTCAGGTAGTGATTTCTCCATTAAAATTTTTCTTTTGCTAAGCATTAACTGTGTTAACTTTTCTTCAGATAGTGATAGTGATTGTGATTGCTCTTCGGGAGTAAGTTTTGGTCGGTCTATAAATAACGCGTAGGAAAGTTCAGATATTTTTCCCGCATCTAAGTATTGAGCTAATTCAGGGGCTAATTCCTGTAATTTGCTTTCAGCTAATTTCAATAGCCAGAACAAGGATTTTTCAAACTCTCCTTTAGCTATTCTTGTATTTGTCTCCTCAAGAGTAATTTTACTGCGAAGGAGGGTACCTATTTGTGATGGTGGAGGACTCATTTTTTTTCTCTTATGTTTAATTTCATAAATTATAACAACTTATATATATAAGGTAAAAAATTTTTAATATACTTAAATTTAAGCGCATGAATTAATAATATACAAGTTTCATGATACATTTAATCTTGGATTTGTGTTTGAACTATTATCTATTATTACTCCACCCGCCGACTGTGTTTCTTGGGCGCCTATTATTATGGAATTTTCAGAATCCAACGATGTTTGGTGTGGGGTGTTTTCTATAGAATTATTCCTTGAGTTTTCTCTGGAATTATATATTGAATAATAAGAATTACAAAAAGTATTAAATAAAATTTCTTCCATAGATGCAGTAGGATAAATACCCATGCTGGTATTTATTTCTCGATAGTTTAAATAGCATTGATATTGATGCAATAATTGTTGACCAGACACATAATTAGAACACGTGTGATGTCTTAAATAATTTTTTTTAAATTTATCAAATTCTTTTTGGATCATGTCAAATGATTCTCCTAAAGAACATACAATATTTTCTTGAACTTCTGAGTTTAGGTGGTTGGCGTTGCTATAAGTAATTTTGGATAAATGTAAATTTTCTTCATTAACTTCACAACACTTAATTAATTCTATTTTATTAGAGATCTCTAATTTTTTATTTTGTAACGCTAATTGTTGATCTATAAAATGTTCTATATTAGCATCGTAAATTAAACTTTCTAAAGTTTGTTGCCAATCTGCAGATTTAGCTCCTAATTCGCTTGAATGTAATTCAGATAAATTTTTTTTACCAAATTCGATTATTTCTAAAACATGATTTTTATTTACGTTAGTATATCCTTGCAAATGAAATTGCTCTATTAATTTGTTTAATTGTTTTTCGGTTACATAAAAATTAGCATCTCCTAAAAAAAATTTACAAAAAGTTTTGGTTATAATGTTTCCTAAATAATTTCCTAAATGAGCAAAAGATAGAAGTGCTATATTAAAAGAAATTATTTGTTGAATACTATTGTTAAGATTAAACAGCATGGTAAGATTATTATAAAAATTATAAATTAAAAAGCTATTATAAAAACAATAACAACTTAAAAAACTAAAACAAATAATAAAAGTACATATTATAAAACTTTTAACGGGGTGACGTTGGTTTATGATGCAATCTATTTCATTTTTCAAAGTTAATAAAGGATATAATATGAATTTTATAAATGTAGGTATATAAAGGTTGTCCAGAATTTCCATAATAATTTTAGTGCTAGTAATATTGTTAATGCTGTGTTGCATATATTCTCCTAAGTTACATCTTGTGTTGCAAGCAACTTGTTTGATCTAACGAACCAGACGAAGAAATCCCTGATTCATTGCTTGATTTTAAAGCTGAGTTTTGCGTGGCAAATGGTGCAGATAGAATTCTTTGATTAGTGGTTAATTCTTGTTTTCTTAACAAATTTTTTTGATATTCGATTAATAAAGATTTATTAGATTGAGATGGTGGGGTTGTAGGTGGGGTTATATGTAAACATTTATACTTTGCTCTTTGATTTGATGGTGAAACATTGTTTTGTATATTATCTGAAGAAATAACATTAGTTAAAATTGGTTTTTCATCTAATAAAGGAGTTTTTTCTGATATATAAACTTTGGTTATATCTAATCTTTGTTGCAATTTTTTTTTATGTTGATTTTTTGGATAATTTGTGTTTTCAGCGTTAGAAGGGCTGTTAATGCTTCCATAAGTTAGGGTAGAATTGGTAGGAGATGGCTTATTAAATTGATATTCGTGAGCACAATAAGAATAATTTTTATTAGTGTACTCAATAAGAGTTTGCAGTTTATGTTCAATTATTTGCCTTTTTAAATAAAGCGCCTTTTGTTGATCTAGAAAATGTTCAGCATCTGCTTCATAAATCAAAGATTCCAAAGTGTTTTTCCAATCTTCTTTTTTGGCCCCAATATCTCGGGAGTCTTGTTTGCGTAGATTTTTAATACAAAAATCTATTACTTCAATAATGTGTTTGTCTTGAATTTCATAATTGACTTGTTCTTTGAATTTTTTTTCTAATTTTATTAATTGTTTCGGGGTAAGATAAAATTCTGGATCTCCAAAATAAAATCTACAAAAAGTTCTAATTGTAATATTTGCAATATAATTCCCCAAATGGCAACTAGAAATAATTTCTAGAAATTCAGAAACAAATGCTTGAGATCCTTGGGATACGTTAAAAATATCAGTAATTTTAATGAAAAACTGATTGACAGCTGGATTGTTAATAGCAAAATAAATAGCTGAAATGCTTATTATTATAGTAAAAATTATTTTAACAATACTTCTGATCTTATGCCTATCTAAGGATATAGCATCTATTTCCTTGGTTAATTCTACTAAAGGATGAAAAATGACCTCAATTAATAATGGTATAGAGAAAGTATTTAATAATTCTTTCATAGGTTTTTCATATATTTTATAATTATTAAATTATTTATTAATATAGCATTAATCTGAGGCTATATTATTGAAGTTATAATTTTAATTTATTAAGTTGTTAGAAACATAAATTATAGCTGTGTGTCAATATCATAATAATTAATTAGTTTTTAATGATTGACATTTAATTTGTGTTCCTTTAAGATGCGTAATTGTCCCCTGTTCGGGGATGGTGGAAACGCCAGTGTTATTTAACATATTTTAAAGCCAAGCAATTTAAGTGGGCACTAGTTGATTTTAATGTTTTTTAATAAATACATATTTTAAGATTTGTTTAATTAAGCATTATAAATTTAATATTTAATAAGTATTAATATTATAGTGCAAATTAAGGGACAAGCTTAATATTTAAAAGTTTTTAAGAATTTTTAAATGAAGAGTTTGATCCTGGCTCAGATTGAACGCTGGCGGCATGCCTAACACATGCAAGTCGAACGGCAGCGAGTTGTGGGGTAACCCACAATGTCGGCGAGTGGCGTACGGGTGAGTAATGCGTAGGAATCTATAATAGAGTTGAGGATAGCTTGTGGAAACATAAGGTAATACTGAATAATCCGTAAATGGTAAAGCTGGGGACCTTTTGGCCTGGCGCTCTATGGTGAGCCTACGTTAGATTAGCTAGTTGGTAAGGTAAAGGCTTACCAAGGCTAAGATCTATAGCTGTTCTGAGAGGAAGAACAGCCACACTGGGACTGAGACACGGCCCAGACTCTTACGGGAGGCAGCAGTGGGGAATATTGGACAATGGGCGAAAGCCTGATCCAGCAATGCCGCGTGTGTGAAGAAGGCTTTCGGGTTGTAAAGCACTTTCGGTAGGGAGGATGTTGACCATGTTTAATAAATATGGTTGATGACGTTACCTACAGAAGAAGCACCGGCTAACTCTGTGCCAGCAGCCGCGGTAATACAGAGGGTGCAAGCGTTAATCGGAATTACTGGGCGTAAAGGGTGAGTAGGTGGTATTTTAAGTTACATGTGAAATTTCTGAGCTTAACTTGGAAAGTGCATGTAATACTATTATGCTAGAGTACTGTAGAGGATGATGGAATTTCCGGTGTAGCGGTGAAATGCGTAGATATCGGAAGGAACACCAGTGGCGAAGGCGATCATCTGGACAGATACTGACACTAATACACGAAAGCGTGGGGAGCAAACAGGATTAGATACCCTGGTAGTCCACGCTGTAAACGATGAGAACTTGCTGTTGGACGCTGAATAAGTGTTTAGTAGCGTAGCTAACGCGATAAGTTCTCCGCCTGGGGAGTACGGCCGCAAGGTTAAAACTCAAAGGAATTGACGGGGGCCCGCACAAGCGGTGGAGTATGTGGTTTAATTCGACGCAACGCGAAGAACCTTACCTACTCTTGAATCCTAAGAATTTTGCAGAAATGCAGAAGTGCCGCAAGGAGCTTAGAGACAGGTGCTGCATGGCTGTCGTCAGCTCGTGTCGTGAGATGTTGGGTTAAGTCCCGTAACGAGCGCAACCCTAATCCTTAGTTGCCATCAGGTAATGCTGGGAACTCTAAGGAGACTGCCGGTGATAAGCCGGAGGAAGGTTGGGACGAGGTCAAGTCATCATGGCCCTTATGAGTAGGGCTACACACGTGCTACAATGGGTGCTACAATTGGAAGCGAAATCGCGAGGTGGAGCCAATCTAACAAAAGCACTCTTAGTCCGGATTGGAGTCTGCAACTCGACTCCATGAAGCTGGAATCGCTAGTAATCGTAGATCAGAACGCTACGGTGAATACGTTCTCGGGCCTTGTACACACCGCCCGTCACGTCATGGGAGTGGGTTGCACCAGAAGTAGTTAGACTAACCGCAAGGGGGTCGATTACTACGGTGTGATTCATGACTGGGACGAAGTCGTAACAAGGTAGCCGTAGGGGAACCTGTGGCTGGATCACCTCCTTACAGAAAGTTTCTCTGTAAACCTATCTTTGTTATTTATAAATATATAAAAATATTATATAAATGGATAAAGATATCAGAGGAATAAATCACTGCCCTACTCTATTAATTTTTATCAACATAAATTGTTAAACTTTATTGTTTAGTAATTTATAGATAAGTGGTAGAGTAGAGTAGTGGTAAATCTGCTAGTGTTCACTTAAATTGCTTGGGGTCTGTAGCTCAGGTGGTTAGAGCGCACCCCTGATAAGGGTGAGGTCGATGGTTCGAGTCCATCCAGACCCAGTGCTTTAAAAAAAAGTTGAAGGGGCCATAGCTCAGTTGGGAGAGCGTCTGCCTTGCACGCAGAAGGTCGTCGGTTCGAGGCCGGCTGGCTCCAGTAAGCTTTAGTTCAAAGCTTATTAAAGGTTATTTAAAATTTAGGAAA
Organism: uncultured Francisellaceae bacterium; assembly: GCA_903827925.1. Lineage (GTDB taxonomy): Bacteria > Pseudomonadota > Gammaproteobacteria > UBA6186 > Azoamicaceae > UBA6186. Next base: position 3,807 of record CAIKKE010000003.1, on the reverse strand, counting down.
ATTTGGTACATATGCATTTTAAACAATAGAATATTTTAAGTTACATAGTCAAGATAATAAACGCACACGAAGGATGCCTAGGCGGTAAGAGGCGATGAAGGACGTAATAGACTGCGAAAAGCTTCGGTTAGTTGTCAATAAACTTAGCCGGAGATCTCCGAATGGGGAAACCCACCTGTGAAGAGCAGGTATTGTGAAAACAATGCGAACCTGGAGAACTGAAACATCTAAGTAACCAGAGGAAAAGAAATCAACAGAGAGCTTGTGAGTAGTGGCGAACGAAAGCGAGTCAGCCTGCTGCAACATTTAATACAAATGATATTGGAATTAACTGGAAAGTTAAGCGATACAAGGTGATAGCCCTGTACATTAAATTGTTTGTAAAGAATAGCAGCGAAAAGTAGAGCGGGACACGAGAAATCCTGTTTGAAGATGGGGGGACCATCCTCCAAGGCTAAATACTACTTACCGACCGATAGTGAACAAGTACCGTGAGGGAAAGGCGAAAAGAACCCCGGAAGGGGAGTGAAATAGAACCTGAAATCGTGTGCGTACAAGCAGTGGAAGCCCAATTTATTGGGTGACTGCGTACCTTTTGTATAATGGGTCAGCGAGTTATTTGCTGTAGCAAGCTTAACCTTTGTGGGGGAGGCGAAGAGAAATCGAGTCTTAATAGGGCGATAAGTTGCAGTGAGTAGACCCGAAACCGGGCGATCTATCCATGTCCAGGGTGAAGGAGCGGTAAAACGTTGTGGAGGCCCGAACCCACTACTGTTGAAATAGTAGGGGATGAGGTGTGGATAGGAGTGAAAGGCTAATCAAGCTCGGAGATAGCTGGTACTCCTCGAAAGCTATTTAGGTAGCGCCTTACAGGGTTACCCTTTGAGGTAGAGCACTGTTTCGACTAGGGGGGCGTGACAGCCTTACCAAATCGAGGCAAACTACGAATACAAAGGAGTATACTGTAGGAGACACACTGCGGGTGATAAGGTCCGTGGTGAAAAGGGAAACAGCCCAGACCGTCAGCTAAGGTCCCAAAGTTATAGCTAAGTGTAAAACGAAGTGGGAAGGCACAGACAGCTAGGAGGTTGGCTTAGAAGCAGCCATCCTTTAAAGAAAGCGTAATAGCTCACTAGTCAAGTCGGCCTGCGCGGAAGATTTAACGGGGCTAAGCTATACACCGAAGCTACGGATCTTTCTTTTTAGAAAGGTGGTAGAGGAGCATTCTGTAAGCCGTTGAAGGTGAATTGAAAAGTTTGCTGGAGGTATCAGAAGCGCGAATGCTGACATGAGTAACGATAATGTGGGTGAAAATCCCACACGCCGAAAATCCAAGGATTCCTGCTCTACGTTGTTCGGAGCAGGGTTAGTCGGTCTCTAAGGCGAGGCTGAAAAGAGTAGTCGATGAGAAGCAGGTTAATATTCCTGCACTCGCTTGTAATTCGATGCAGTGACGTAGAAGGCTAAACTAGCTGCCTGATGGTTGGCAGTTTAAGCAGGTAGGAAGTTTTGTGAGACAAATTCTTGCAGGACATATTCCGAGATGTGATGACGATTTGCCTGTTCGCAGGTGAAGAAGTAGTTGATGCCATGCTACCAGGAAAAGCTGCTAAGGTTAGTTACAAGTGAACCGTACCGCAAACCGACACAGGTGGATAAGTAGAGAATACTAAGGCGTGGAGAGAACTCGGGTGAAGGAACTCGGCAAAATAATACCGTAACTTCGGGAGAAGGTATGCCATTTAGGGTTAAGGCTATACGCTGTAAGCTCTGAGTGGTCGAAGAAACCAGGTGGCTGCGACTGTTTATTAAAAACACAGCACTCTGCAAACACGAAAGTGGAAGTATAGGGTGTGACGCCTGCCCGGTGCCGGAAGGTTAATTGAAGGGGTTAACGAAAGTGAAGCTCCAGATCGAAGCCCCGGTAAACGGCGGCCGTAACTATAACGGTCCTAAGGTAGCGAAATTCCTTGTCGGGTAAGTTCCGACCTGCACGAATGGCGTAACGATAGCCACGCTGTCTCCATCCGAGACTCAGTGAAGTTGAATTTGCTGTTAAGATGCAGTGTACCCGCGGCAAGACGGAAAGACCCCGTGCACCTTTACTATAGCTTTACATTGAACTTTGAGTATTTTTGTGTAGGATAGGTGGGAGGCTATGATGTTTACTCGCTAGAGTAAATGGAGCCAACCTTGAAATACCACCCTGAAATGCTTGGGGTTCTAACGATACTATTGAAATAGTTCGGACATTGTATGGTGGGTAGTTTGACTGGGGCGGTCTCCTCCTAAAGAGTAACGGAGGAGCGCGAAGGTACCCTCGGTACGGTCGGAAATCGTACTGTGAGTGTAAAAGCAAAAGGGTGCTTGACTGCAAGACAGACATGTCGAGCAGGAACGAAAGTTGGTTTTAGTGACCCGGTGGTTCTGTATGGAAGGGCCATCGCTCAACGGATAAAAGGTACGCCGGGGATAACAGGCTGATACCCCCCAAGAGTTCACATCGACGGGGGTGTTTGGCACCTCGATGTCGGCTCATCACATCCTGGGGCTGTAGCAGGTCCCAAGGGTATGGCTGTTCGCCAATTAAAGTGGTACGCGAGCTGGGTTTAGAACGTCGTGAGACAGTTCGGTCACTATCTGCCGTGGGTGTTGGATAATTGAGAGGATTTGCTCCTAGTACGAGAGGACCGGAGTGAACGTACCACTGGTGTTCTGGTTGTGATGCCAATTGCATTGCCAGGTAGCTACGTACGGACGGGATAACCGCTGAAAGCATCTAAGCGGGAAACCCACCTCAAAACTAGTTATCCCAAAGACTATAGGTCTTCTAAAGGTTTGTTGTAGACTACAACGTTGATAGGCAGGGTGTGTAAGCTCCGTGAGGAGTTGAGCTAACCTGTACTAATTAACCGTGAGGTCTTGACTATGTAACTTGAAATGTTCTTCCAAGTTTGTTAATGTAAGTTTTGTATCAAGGTTTTTTTCCTGGTGGCTATAGTATATGGGTACCACACGATCCCATCTCGAACTCGAGCGTGAATTCATATTACACCGATGATAGTGATTGTATCGCTAAAGTAGGCGTCGCCAGGAATTTTTAAATTTTAGTTAATTATTATTTACATAACCTCATGTTTTTCTATCATAACTTTAAGATCTCTAAAGATTTTATATTGCAAATGATTTTATTTATAAGCAATTTTTTAGAGCATCTTGATAGTTATATCTATATTTTTTTAGTTCCATTAATTGCTCCAATTTTTTTTCCTAAATATGATTTTACTACACAATTAATTTGTACTTATGCTATTCAATTAATTTCAATAATTGCGAAACCATTAGGGGCTGCATTATTTGGATTATTAGCGGTAAATAGATCTCCTATTTTAGTAGTATCTTATGGATTAGCAGGGGTTACTATAACTGCTTTATTAATCGCAATTTTACCAAGTTATGCAAATATAGGCTATTTATCTTCAGTTGGATTGTTATTTTTAAGAACTATTAGTATTGGATGTGCAGCTGGCGGAAGTATAGTTGCAGCTACATTATTAATTGAAAATAAACCAGAAATTAAAGCATTAAAATCAAATTATTTTTATCAATTATCTACAATGCTAGGTATAATTTTAGCATCTTTTATAGCAACTATAATTATTAAAAACCATAATAACTATAATAATTTAAATTATCTAAATTGGCGAAGTTGTTTCTTAGGTATTGGGATTTTAGGTGGCATAATTTGGATTTTTATTAAGCTATTTGATTATATTAATAATAAAAAATTTATATATAAAAATATTG
>CAIKKE010000002.1 GCA_903827925.1 uncultured Francisellaceae bacterium | reverse complement strand
TTGATGTAGCTAAAGAAGATTCCTGTAAACATTTTTTAATGCTAACAGTTGTTGCAGTACTATCGATATTTGTAGGGCTCAATGGTTTTTTTTCAACAGATCCAGCACTAGATCTAACGGTACCAGAATCAGCAGAATCAGGTCTAGCAACTATCTCATCAATGAGACCGCCGCTTAAACTGCTCTTTCTATTACTTCTCTTACTTACAGAAGAACTTTTGGATATAGAAGAACGACTAGATATAGGCAAAGTTGTTGCAGTACGATTGCTATTTGTAGGGCTCAATGATTTTTGTTCATCAACAATACCTCTTTCTTCTTCTATATCTTCTACATTTAAATCATCTGCTTTTTTTGCTTGCAATTTATCTTCAACATTCAATAGTATTGAATCTTCATCTTCCCCCCATGCATTAAATGGTTTTTTTTTATCAATAGAATTAACAGAAGACCTTCTGGATGTCCCAGAATAACTAGATAATTGATCGCTTACAGTTTTTCGTTCACTATCAATACTTTCAACAAATGCATTACTAATAGATCTAACGGCACCAGAATCAGATATATTAACTATCTGATCAATGATACCACTGGTATTTTCATCACTACCACTGGTATTTTCATCACTACCACTGGTCTTTCGATTACTTCCCCTACTTGTAGGTGGCGGTGATTCAACGCTACTTTGAACACTTCTTTCTGTGAGCTGCTGGTTTGTAAATTCATCATCAAGCATTGCTTCATCAGGAATAGAAGAATTAACGGAAGACCTGCTGGAACTCAAAGCACGACCAGATAATTGACCACTTGCAGTGGTTCTTTGTTCATCATCAATACTTCCATCAGATGCAGCACTAGATCTAACGGTACCAAAATCAGCAGAATTAGTTCTAGAATTAGTTCTTATATCCTCAGCTATACTACCACCATTACTACTTCTGCTATTACTTACCCTAATTGTAAGTCTCGGTGATATTTCTTCATGAATAGAAGAAATATCATCATCATCATCATCATCATCATAATATTGACCATCATCAATAATTGTAAATTTCCAATTTGTTGTAGGTGATTGAACACTGCTTTTTCTATCATCTTCTGTTGTAGGTGATTGATCACTGCTTTTTCTATCTTCTTGTGTATCTTTATCTTTTTGTGGCATAAAATCACCTAACTATTAAAATCTATTATTAATTTAAATAAATTACCTATATAAATAAATATAGATCATTGCTGATTATATTTTCAACTTTTAATTTGAAAATAATTAATTTTTGAAAAATTAAAGCATTTTTTCGAATGAATATTGATTTAACCTACAAAATACAAAATTTTCTTTTGTTAAAATTGTAATTAATCTAATTAAATCTTTATGGGCGTATACACTTAAATCTTGTGGTTTAATACAATCTATTAATAAATTTATGATTTTATTATTAATTTTAAAATTAATTTCACAATTATTCTCATTATTATTTTTTTTAATAATCGTATGTTCATAACCATACTCATCAATTACTTGTGATTGCAGTTTTAAAAGCTCTTTAAAAAACCTTCCATAATCAATTTGAATTTCAAAAAAATAAAAATTATCTGGCATGCTTTTAACTAATAATACATCTGCATGAATTTGCCCAATATCAAACTTAAATTCTGCTAATAAATTTATAATCTCTTGAAAATTCTCTGAAATTTCATTGCTCAATTTAACCCTTTCAGGGATAATCAATTTGTAACCAACCAATTTGTCTTTTTGCTGTAAACTATTAGCAAGCAACCATTGTAGCCCTTCTTTAATATTTAACACCCACAATTCATTAAGATTTAAAATTTTTCCTGTAAATAGTACATATTGATTATTAAATATTGGAAAAATTTTTAAATTTGTTGAATTTATTGAATTTGTTAAGTTTGTAGAGTTTGTAGAGTTTATTGAATTAGTTGAGTTTGTTGAGTTTATTAAATTTTTTGAATCTGTTAAATTTGTTAGATCTATTGAATTTGTATTTTTAAAATCTAGTTCATTGAAATTCATATTAACATTAGCATTAACATTGCGATCTAAATCAGTATTTTCTTGATTAATTTCATAATTATGTGCAACCATAATATGTTCTGCATTAATCTCACTGTTTTTTACCTTAAATTGCTGAAAAGCTTCTAAAATACTTTCATAAACAAATGCATAAATAATCTTTGGATCTGAAAATCTAACTTCTTGTTTGGTTGGATGTACATTAATATCTACCAACATCGGATCTAATTTAAAATATAAACAATAAGCTGCTGGTAATGCTAACTTTTTAGTTGCTTCTCTAATCGCTGCATTTAATAACTTATCTTTAACTACTCGATTATTTAAATAAAAATATTGAATATGACTACCTGAAACATCATAAATATTACTGATCCAACCATATAATTGCAAAGTATTTGCTTGAATATTGAAAAAAAATGCATTTTCTATAAATCTATTTCCAACTAATTTTGCAATTCTTTGTTCTTTAAGAGCTAACTCTTGATCAACTTCTAAATTAGTAATTGCATTATTAATCACAGGCAAACTTTTAATTAATTTGTTATTATTATATAATATAAAACTTACAGAAAAATTACTTAAAGCAAGACGTTTAAACATTTCTTGTATATAATTAAATTCTGTGGTGCTCGATCGTAAAAATTTCTTTCTTACTGGTAAATTATAGAAAATATCTTTAACTTCAATAGTAGTCCCGGATGGCTCTAATTGATTAGAGCTAATATTCACCACTGAAATTGCTGCAATGCTCGCTAATGCTTCTCCCCTAAACCCTAGAGAATTAATTGAATCCAAATCGCTTACATTGTTAATCTTACTAGTTGCATGTTGCTTAAAAACTAATGGTAGATCCTCTGGATAAATACCTACACCATTATCTACAACCTTGATACCTTTAATGCCACCATTATCTAAATAAATTCTAATTATGGAACTATTAGCATCAAGACTATTTTCTAATAATTCTTTTAAAATAGACGCGGGCCGTTCAATAACTTCACCTGCTGCAATTTGATTAATTACTACTTCTGGTAATACTTGGATCCTATTAATCATTCTATCAATTATCATTCAACTACACATTCTCTTATAATACTAAAATAATAAGCAATAATTTTAAAAATTTAAAAATTAATTTCTTCAGATTAATCCTTACTATTATTATAAAAATCTTCCACAAATTCGCCTACAAAACTTTTTAATTTTTCAGCTCTACTTGGTTGACGTAATCTACGCAAAGCTTTAGCTTCAATTTGCCTGATTCTTTCTCTAGTAACTCCAAATTGCTGGCCAACTTCTTCTAGAGTATGATCCGTATTCATCTCTATTCCAAACCGCATTCTAAGTACTTTAGCTTCTCTAGGAGTTAAGCTATCTAATAATGTCACGATTTCTTCTCTTAAACTTTGATAAACCGTTAAATCTTCTGGACATGAAATACTTTTATCTTCAATAAAATCTCCTAAATGAGATTCATCATCATCACCAATTGGAGTTTCCATGGAAATTGGCTCTTTAGCAATCTTCATCACTTTGCGGATCTTATCTTCAGGCATTCCCATTTCTTTAGCTAATTCTTCAGGAGTTGGTTCAAGCCCCGTTTCTTGTAACAACTTTCTTGAGATCCTGGTTAATTTATTAATAGTTTCAATCATATGTACCGGGATCCTAATAGTTCTAGCCTGATCAGCTATCGCTCTAGTAATTGCCTGTCTAATCCACCAAGTAGCATAAGTAGAAAATTTATACCCACGACGATACTCAAATTTATCAACTGCTTTCATTAATCCAATATTACCCTCTTGAATTAAATCTAAAAATTGCAAGCCTCGATTAGTATATTTTTTGGCAATAGATATAACCAAACGTAAATTAGCTTCCACCATTTCCTTTTTAGCATGCCTAGCTTTAGATTCACTTAAAGAAATAGATTTATTTAATTCTTTAATATCATTAATTGATAAATTATAAGTTTTTTCAATATTAATTAATTTTCGCTGAGCTTCAATAATTTTGTTTTTAAATTCTAATAATTTTACAAATTTAATATTTTTATTAACAAAATCATCTACCCATTCTAAATTAATTTCTTGCCCAACAAATGATTTTAAAAAAATATTTTTAGATAATTTAGCCTTATTTAAAGAAAGATCTACAATAACTCTTTCTAAATCTCGCACTAAATGTAACATGTTGCGCATTTTAGCAATTAATTTATCAATCATCTTAGGAGCTAATTTGAATGTTGATAATCTTTTACTTAATTCCTCAAATGCTAAATTAGTATCTTCATGATTTCTACCATATTTAATCTCAAGCTTTTTACCGGTATCTATTGCTACAGACAAAGCACTAAATTTAATTTTTGCTTCTTCTAAATCTAACTCTGCATCGAAAGCAGAAGCTATACTATCTTCTGGATCTTCTTCAGATTCAGCATCAACATTCACCTCTCTTGCAATAGAAGCTGGAACTGAAGTTTCATGTTCTGTTTCTAAATCATCTGCTACATCTACTGGATCCACCGGCTCTAATAACGGATCTTTAACTACTAAATTTAAATCTAGCTCTGGATCTGAAATTTCTAAATCTGTTCTCAAAGCTATTGATTCTTCATGACTATCACTAGTTTCTAGCAACTCATTAGTATTATCTTCATAAAAACCATTGATAATATCCCCTAAACGTAATTCTTCGTTATCAATGCGGTTAAACTCTTCAATTAATACATCTAAAATTATAGGGTATCTAGCTAAAACAGAAACTACTCCTCGATTACCTTCTTCAATTCTTTTAGCTATCGCAATTTCACCTTGCCTAGTTAATAAATCTACTGTTCCCATTTCACGCATATAAATTCTTACAGGATCAGTAGTTTTTCCAAAATCCCCGCTGGCAATTACAGCTGCTGTTTCATCTACTGAACTAACATCTTCCTGAATATCTCCAATAATTGGATCAGCTAATATCGACACTTCAGGATCATTAACTATATCACATACCTGGATCCCCATATCTCCAATCATTTTTATAATGTCGTTGATCTGTTCAGAATCAATAATATCGTTAGGCAAATAATCATTAACTTCTTCATAAGTTAAGAAGCCCTTATCTCTACCTAAAGCAATTAAATTCCTAATTTGAGAAATATGCTTTTCTTTATCATTTTCTTGATTGTTATTTATTAAATTATTCATTGTTTGGTTGAATACATTACTCATTGTTAGGTACACCTATCTCTTAGTTTACTAATTCATACAGTTACCCACTTTGGGCTAACTTTAATTTATATCCTGATGACTCGATAAATTTAGCATCAGAACAGTTTTTTGCAACTTAATTTATGAATTTATTTTTGTATTTAATTTTATAAATTTTATTATAAAACTTTATTATTTATGAAACTATCATTTTAATAATATTTAACTTAATTTCTCTAACTTTATAACTCTTTTAAAATTTGTTGTAAATACAACTTTTCTTGATTAGTTAAATTCCTCTCTTTGGAGATAATTAAAAAATCATCTAACATTAATTTTAATATTACCTTATTAACTTGTTTGACTGCGCCAACAAATTCTTGTTCCATTCCAGATAAAGGAATTAATTGCACCATTTTAACTGGATCCATAGATAATAACTTTTGCATATACATGGGTTCCATAATTAATGCCAATTCATTAATAATTTTATTATAATTATCTAAGCTCAATAAATTAACATTTAACCCTAAATTTGTATAATTTTCAACGCCTTTGTTACGTAAAAAATTAATAATTTTCATAAATAAATCAATATCTGATGGTAAAGGTGATTTTAAATCATTTAATTTACGCTCTTCTAATGGTTCGCATAAAGACAATAATTTAGGATTAACTAACAACATACAGATAGCTTTATTAGCATTAGTAGATATTGGGGTAATATAATTTTTTTTATGATAAATTTGTTTGTAATTAAGATTTTTTATATGATTGATATTATCTATATTTTTATTTTTCTTATCAATTTCAATTTTTAACAAACTACTATCTATACCTAAAATTTTGGCTAATTTTTCATACCATAAATTTTTTAAAATAATATCTTTAAATTTAGTAATATAGGTTTTTGCATCATTTGCTAATTTATTTAAATCTTCTATGGTTTTTTCAGGATATTTTTCTAATAAATAATCAAAGAAAAAATCTGACAAGACTTTAGCTTCAGCAATTAATTGCTTAAATTCTTTATTGCCCTTTTCTTTTACTAATAAATCTGGATCATATCCTTTAGGTAAAGATCCAAATTTTATACTGTGCTTACTATGAAGTGCACCGATGCTTAACATATCTAAAGAAATTTGCATGGCTTTAATCGCTGCTTTATTGCCTGCAAGATCTCCATCAAAACAAAAAATTATTTCAGGTACAATACTAAGAACTGTTTTTATATGATTAGAGTTTAATGCTGTACCTAAAGTTGCAACTACATTAACAATTTCTGCTTGAAATAAACTTAATACATCTAAATAACCTTCAACAATAATTAAATTATTAAAATTTTTTAAAGTACTTTTAACCTCTTCTAAACCATATAATTCTTTATTTTTACTAAACACGATAGTTTCAGGAGAATTTATATATTTAGGAGTTTGTTCATCAGACAAAGCTCTTCCACCAAAACCTATAGTTTGTGCGTAACGATTACGTATAGGAAAAATAATCCTTTCCATAAATCGATCATAACTTTTACCATTTTTAGTAATAATTAATCCTGCTTGTTCTAATAATTGTAAATTATTAGAATTTTTATTAGAATTTTGAAAAAATTTTAATAATGTTGTCCATTCTTTATTCGCTAATCCTAATTTAAAATGCCTTATAGTATTTAAACTAATTTTGCGATCATTAATTAAATAATTAAGAGCTGCTATTGCTTCTGGATGATTTTTTAATAATTCTTGATGATAATAATCTACGGCCAAATCTAAGATTTTATAAATCTCATTAATTAATGGATCAGACTTGGTAATATGATCTTGCTCTAAACGTAAACCATATTCATTAGCTAAATATTGCACTGACTCTACAAAATTATGTCCCTTAATTAACATTGAAAAACGAATTGCATCCCCACTTTCTTTGCAGCCAAAGCAATAAAAAAATTGCTTAACTTTATTGACCGTAAAAGAAGGGGTTTTTTCTTGATGAAAAGGACATAAACCAATAAAATTTGCGCCAACTAAACGTAAATTTATAGTTTTACCTACAAGATCTACTAGATCTATCCGAGCTAATAAACTAGCTATAAATTGCTCGGAAATTTTCACAACAATATAAAACTCCCAATTTGCAGTTATTATACATTTATTATTTAATGCCGCCCGGACCCTTCAATAATAAATCTTTAACTAAAGCTCCAACTTGCTCAAAATCTACCACTCCAACTAAAGATTTACGTAAATATTGCATAACTTTACTCATATCTTTTATCGAGTTAGCCTCAAGAGCAGCAATCCCGGCAATAACTGCTGTATGAATTTCCTTTTCTGATAACTGTTGAGGTAAGAACTCTTTAATAATTGAAATTTCAGATGTTTCTTGTGCAACTAAATCTTCTCTCCCTGCAGACTGAAATTGCAATATAGATTCATTCCGTTGTTTAACCATTTTAACAAGTATTTGAAGAACATCTAAATCAGTTAATTCAATTCTCTGATCAACTTCTTGCTGCTTAATTGCAGCTGAAATCATTCTAAGAGTTGCTAAACGCGCTTTCTCTTGAGATTTCATTGCTTGCTTTACAGAGTCTTGAATTTTATTTTTTAAATCTCGCATACTTTAATCTTTCAAATCTTGCATACTTTATTTTTCAAATCTTGCATACTTTATTTTTTCTATTAAAACTATTAAATTTTATGTGTTTATTCTTACCTTTCTTTATCTCTAGAGCTTTTTTCAGCATTATGATTATGATGACTACTACCTCTAAAGGCATCTTTAAATGTAGATTTTTCTCGAGCTAACTTTTTTGCCCACCTTTTTTTCGCTGCTGCTTTTTTACGTTGCTTAAGTACTGAATCATTTAAATGAAATTCTCTTAAACGCAACTCTTGTAAAATACGAGCCTTATCTACCACCCTCTTAAATTTACGCATTGCGCTTTCAAAAGTATCTCCTTCTCTTAACTTGACAGTCGGCATTAAATTACATCTCCCAAATATTTACAAAAACTCTATTATTGTAATTTAAAATCAAATAAAATCAATGGCTTAATTTAAATTATAACTAAATCATAAGTTATAATTATAGATTTAAATAACTATTTAGTTGATTTTATTCTGTAATATGTCATAAAATAATTTTTTTTAAAATAATTTATAAAAATTTAATTAAATTTAGTTGATTTTATTATGATAATTTTAGGAATAGAAACATCTTGCGACGAAACAGCTTTGGCTCTATATGACCAAAAGCGAGGATTATTAGGACACGTATTACATTCTCAAATAAATCAATTAACCAAATATGGTGGCGTTATACCGGAAATTGCGGCCAGATATCATATTCAATATTTAACTCCTTTATTAACTACTCTGTTAAAAACACATCATTTAAGTTTGAAAGATGTTAACTTTATTGCATACACCAAAGGGCCTGGGCTTATAGGTTCATTATTAACTGGGATTGCATTTGCAAAATCTTTAAGCTTTGCTTTAAAAATCCCTGCATTAGGGATCCATCACTTAGAAGGACACTTATTAGCATGTTTTATTCAAGAAGCTGAACAACTACCCATTCAAGTACCAGAATTTCCTTTTTTAGTATTATTAGCTTCTGGTGGACATACAATGTTAATTCAAGCTAATGAATTAGGTAATTATAAAATTTTAGGAGAAACTTTAGATGATGCTGCTGGGGAAGCATTAGATAAAACTGCTAAATTATTAGAACTATCCCCGCCTAATGGAAAAACTTTATCGATATTTGCAGAACGTGCACAAAATCTTAATCATTTTTGTTTTCCTAAACCATTAGCTAATCAAAACACTTTAAATTTTAGTTTTAGTGGTTTAAAAACTGCGGCTATGTTACAAATTAAAAAATTAATTACAAATCAAGAACTTCTTGATTTTAAAAATACAGAAGCTAAATTTGCTTTAACTAAAGCAAATTTAGCTTCTGCATTCCAAGAAGCTGTTATGGATAGTCTAGTAACTAAGTGCAGACAAGCATTAAGAACAACTAAATTAAATCGCTTAGTAATAGCAGGTGGGGTAAGTGCTAATAAATCTTTAAGAAATAAATTATTATCTTTAGAACAAGAACCATTAAATAATACACCAATTAAAATATTTTTCCCAAAATTAGAATTTTGTACGGATAATGCTGCCATGATTGCAATTGCAGGTCTTATGAGAGCTGTACACGGATTTAAAGATCTTAATCTGGATCTTGAAGCTTTACCAAGATGGAACCTGGAAACAGTTTAGCTCCAAACAGGGCCATTCAGCAAACAGCACTGTAGCTCCAATGCTTCTGTATTGATTTATTTTTGTAAAATAAAAACTACCCCAGCAACCAAAGCAATTAATATGGTTGCTAAAATTCCCATAGTAAAGAAACTTTTATTTAAAACCTCCATACTAAAAAATTGTTTTTCATTTTTTATAAAATTATATAACCCATACAATAAATAAACAGCTAAAATAATTAATAAAATTTGTTCTAATATATTTAATCCACTTTTGTTCATAATTTATTTAAACCTATTTTGCAGCAACTTTTAAACCTATTTTGCTTTTAAACCTATTTTGCACTAACTTTTAAACCTATTTTGCACTAACTTTTTTTTCAATAAATTCAATAATTTTTTTAGCTACATTTTTACTACTAGCAGCTTCTATTCCTTGTAATCCTGGAGAAGAATTTACTTCCAGTACCAATGGACCACGTTTAGAACGAATAATATCCACCCCTGCAACATTTAACCCTAAAATTTTAGTGGCTTTAATTGCGGTTTTTTTTTCATCAGCTGTTAAATCAACGTTAGAAGCAGTAGCTCCTCTATGAATATTAGATCTAAATTCACCAGGCTTAGCAGTTCTTTGCATAGCCGCAATAACTTTATTCCCCACCACTAAACAACGTAAATCTTCACCTTTACTTTCGGTAATAAACTCTTGCACCATAATATTTGCTTTTAAGCTCATAAAAGACTCAATTACACTTTCAGCAGCTTTAGCAGTTTCCGCCAACACTACCCCAATCCCTTGAGTACCTTCTAATAATTTAATAATTACCGGAGGACCTCCTGCAATTTTAATTAAATGATTAGCATCATTAGGAGAACAAGCAAATCCTGTAACTGGCATTCCTACTCCTTTTTTAGATAAAAACTGTAAAGCACGCAATTTATCTCTAGCTCTTGAGATCCCAATTGAATCATTTAACGAAAATACTCCCATCATCTCAAACTGCCTAACTACTGCAGTACCATAAAAAGTAATTGAAGCTCCAATTCTTGGAATTATGGCATTAAAATTAATTAACCTTTCTCCTTCATAATAAATTTCAGGACTGGTAGATGAAATATTCATATAACAACGAGCAGTATTAATTACTTGCACATAATGACCACGTTTTTCAGCTTCTTCCAAAAGACGCTTAGTAGAGTATAAATTTTTATTTTTAGACAAAATTCCAATTTTTAATTTCATAAATTTTCTTAAGTTAAATATTAAATTATTATTATATTAAGTCATAAAAGATTGATTGGGGCTAATTAAAAACCTTTTGCTTAACGCTGTTCTACCCAATAATAACCTAAATCCCATAGCATCTCTATTGGTTAAAGTTAATTCTATAGGCCACATATAGCCAGCCATACATAAAATAGTATTGATTATATACCTAGATTCTACATCTCCACCAGAATTTTTTACATTCCTTTGATCAAAAAAATCTGCCTTGCAATTTAAAAAATAATTACTATTACGCTGTTCTGGATATACTTGAAACTTAATTTTAGCCTTACCAGATTTGCTGATATAAGGAATAATATTTAATGCATGTAAAGTTGAAGTCCTAGCTCCAGTATCAATTTTAGCCTTAATTTTGTCGATCCCTAATCCAGGAAATTTTCCCCATTCTCGCCAACCAATTAAAATTTTTTTCTTAAATTGATTTTTTTTTACATAAATAATCACTTAATTTGTCCCATTTACCTAAAACAACTCCTATCCTATATACTATCTATCTATATCTATATCTTTTACTCAAATAATTAATATAAATAATTTTATATATTATACTTAACTTATACTGATTTTTATAGATTTTTAAATTTTTAGCAAAAATTTACTGAAAAAACCAATTTTAGAAAAAATATGCACTAAACTAAGGTATAAAGTAAACTAAATATAATTTTAAAGAGGAAGACCAACATGAAAACACTTGAAGCAAATAAGCATAAACAAAGCGGTTTTACTATTATAGAATTAGTAATAGTAATACTAGTAATAGGAATATTATCAGCAGTAGCATTACCAAGAATGATAGACTTAAGTACCCAAGCAAGAAAAAGTGTTGTATTAGCTGTAGCAGGTAATTTATCTACATCTATTGAATTGCTTAGAAGTCAATGGATTGCTGAAGGTAAAGGTAATACAGTAACAAATTTTGATGGACAGGAGTTTTACATAGGTACTACCAGTACAAATGGAGCAGTTAAAAATACTGGTGCTATTTCTGTGGAAACTTTTAATGTAACTGAATGTATTAATTTATGGGAAAAATTACTAAGAAACCCTCCAAAAACATTAGCTGATACAACTTGTTTAGCTTCTCACACATGCAAATTTGAAGCTACATACCTTACTGATGTTTGTACTTATAAAGACAGAGATCAGAATGCTATAGCTTACAATGTAGCAACTGGAACAATTACAGCTACTGCAGATACTGGTAAATCATTAGAAAATTAATCTAGTTAATATATAATAATACTAATTATTATATATTACCATAAAGGCTAGTTTGAAACACTCAAACTAGCCTTTATGCATTGCATAATTTACCATCATAAATTTACTTATTGCTCGCATAAATAAGGAGATCTAAAAATATTCATAACATGACCAACATCACCCAAAGTATTTCTCCTAACATTTATCCCCTAAAATTATGTGCTAAACTTAAAATATAAAGTAAACTAAATATAACCTTAAAGAGAGGAAGACCCACATGAAAACACTTGAAGCAAATAAGCATACACAAAGCGGTTTTACTATTATAGAATTAGTAATAGTAATACTAGTAATAGGAATATTATCAGCAGTAGCTTTACCAAGGATGATAGATTTAAGTACTCAAGCAAGAAAAAGCGTTGTATTAGCTGTAGCAGGTAATTTATCTACATCTATTGAATTACTTAGAAGCCAATGGATTGCTGAAGGTAAAGGTAATACAGTAACAAATTTCGATGGACAGGAGTTTTATATAGGTACTACCAGTACAAATGGAGCAGTTAAAAATACTGGTGCTATTTCTGTGACAACTTTTGATGTAACTGAATGTATTAATTTATGGGAAAAATTACTAAGAAACCCTCCAAAAACATTAGCTGATTCAACTTGCTTGGCTTCTCGCACATGCAAATTTGAAGCTAAATACGTTGGTGATGTTTGTACTTATTCAGATAGAGATCTGAATGCTATAGATTACAATGTAGCAACTGGAACAATTACAGCTAGAGCATCAGATAGTAGTAAATCATTAGAAAGTTAATCTAGTTAATATATAATAATACTAATTATTATATATTACCATAAAGGCTAGTTTGAAACACTCAAACTAGCCTTTATGCATTGCATAATTTAGCATCATAAATTTACTTATTGCTCGCATAAATAAGGAGATCTAAAAATATTCATAACATGACCAACATCACCCAAAGTACTTCTCCTAACATTTATCCCCTAAAATTATGTGCTAAACTTAAAATATAAAGTAAACTAAATATAATCTTAAAGAGAGGAAAACCTATATGAAAACACTTGAAGCAACTAAACATAAACAAAGTGGCTTTACTATTATAGAATTAGTAATAGTCATACTAGTAATAGGAATATTATCAGCAGTAGCTTTACCAAGGATGATAGATTTAAGTACTCAAGCAAGAAAAAGCGTTATATTAGCTACAACAGGTAATTTATCTACATCTGTTGAATTGCTTAGAAGTCAATGGATGGCTGAAGGTAAAAATAATGTAGTACAAAATTTTGATGGAACATATTTTTTTATAGGTAATGGAAGTACAAATGGAGCAGTAAAAAATGTTGCTGTAAATGGTACTGATGCTGCCGCAATAGCTGCCTCAACTGCTGTATGCACTAACTTATGGGATAAATTATTAAGGAACCCTCCAAAAGCATTAGCTGATACAACTTGTTTAGCTAATCGTACATGTAAATTTGAAGTTACATATGATACTAATGTTTGCACTTATACAGACAAAGATACCAACTATATTACGTATGATATATCTACTGGGATAGTTTCTTCTTCTGATGTATAAAGGTTAACCTTGTAGTTAATACTAATTACTATAGGATAAAGGCTGCTTTGATTATCTCAAACTAGCCTTTATTCTTTGTAAACTTAAAATTAAAAATTTACTTGTTGCTCTGCATAATAAGAAGATCTAACCAACGCTCCACTGGCAACATTTTTAAATCCTAGGCCATACCCAAATTCTTCTAATTCTTTAAATTGTTCTAAAGTTACATATCTAGTAACTGGAGCATGAAATTTACTTGGCTGCAAATATTGACCTATTGTCAATAAATCACAACCATTTTCACGTAAATCGATTAACACTTGTTTTACTTCCAAGTCTGTTTCACCTAATCCTAACATTATCCCAGATTTAGTTAGAATATCAGGAAAACGTTGCTTAAAATTTTTAATTAATTCTAAAGAGCATAGATAATCGGATCCAGGACGAACTGCTTTATATAACCTCGGTACAGTTTCAATATTATGATTAAACACATCTGGCGGTTCTGACGCTAAATTATCTAAAGCAATTAAAATCCTCCGTCTAAAATCTGGAACTAAAATCTCTACCTTAGTATTAGGGCAATATTTTCTAACTTCTTTAATACATGCAGCAAAATGGCTAGCTCCTCCATCTTTTAAATCATCTCGATCTACAGAGGTAATTACAATATACTTAAGTCCCATTTTACTTAATGCTTTAGCTAAATTTTCTGGCTCATTGGGATCAACCGGATCAGGCTTACCATGCGCAACATCACAAAAAGTACATCTTCTAGTACATTTATCCCCTAAGATCATGAAAGTCGCCACTTGCTTTTCAAAACATTCTGCTAAATTAGGACAAGATGCTTCCTCACATACTGAATGTAAATTGTGCTCTCTTAATAATTTTTTTAACTCTAAAGCTTTATTACTTGGAGCTTTTACTCTGATCCAATTTGGTTTCAGTAATACTTGGGATCCTTCTATTGAATGCTCTAAATCTACGCTATCTATATTAATAGGTATGGTTTTAGATCTAAAAAATTTATCTTGACGTTTTCTTTTAGAATATTTATTAATTTGCATAATATTCACTCTCTATATACTCTACATATTCTAATTTTTTTAGTAAAAAAACTTTTAATAAATTTGCAATCTGTTTGATTTTAATATGGTTTTGCAAACTACTATCAACACTATCTTTAATAATACAATCTTTCAATTGAGTCATATTTAATCCATTAATCCCACATGGATTAATCCAAGTAAATGGCATCAAATCCATATCTAGATTAAAACTTATCCCATGATAACTACAGCCTTTCAAAATCTTTAATCCAATCGAGCAAATCTTATCCCCATTTATATAAATACCTGGAAATTCTTTGTTAAACTCAGGATTTAAATTGTATTTAATTTTTAAAAACTCTATCATAGACTGTAAAATACAATCTATTAATTGCTTAATACTTAAAGATTTTCTAATTAAATCTATTAAAAAATAAATTACTAATTGTCCTGGAGCATGGTAAGTTATTTGTCCGCCCCTATCCGATCTAATAATTGGAATATTATTATTAAACAAAAGATGCTTCTCTAAACCTGCTTTACCTAAAGTAAATACTGGATAATGCTCTAAAAACCAAATTTCATCTAAAGTATTATAATTACGTTTTTTAGTAAATTCTTGCATAGCTGGCAAAGTAATTTGATAACTCTGAATATCTAAAAATTTACAAATTACCTGCTGCATATCAAAATATTATTATAATAACTTATAGAATAACTTAAGATTTTGTAGAATTATTGGCAGTCATTACGTTAAAATACATAGAAATTCGATCAGTTACTCTAGAAAAAAAGTGACCATTATGTACCGTATTTAAAGCAACTGCCGGATATTCTGCTATAATTTCTCCTCTTAATTTAATTATATATTTACCTATAGGAGTACCTTCTAATAAAGGAGCTTTAATAACAGATGGTATACTTAAACTGGCAGTTAATTTATTAATATCATTTTTAGCTAATGATATATAAACATCTTCTAATAATCCAATATTTATAGTCTTACTATCCCCCCCCCAAATCCTAACAGTTTCTAATATATTATCTTTAACATAAACTTTATGAGAAGCAAAAAATCTAAAACCCCAAGTTAATAATTTATTCGCATCCGTAGTGCGAATTTCATCACTTTTCGCTCCTAATAATATCGCAATTAACCGAGTATGATCTTGGATACCAGATACTGCTAAACAATATCCTGCATTATCCGTTTGCCCGGTTTTGATCCCATCTACAAAATTATTACGCCATAATAATTTATTCCGATTATTTTGTTCAATATTATTATAAGTAAATGATTTTTGTGAATAAAGAAGATAATTTTCTGGATGATCTTTAATACTTGCTTTAGCTAAAATTGCTAAATCTTTAGCTGTAGTATAATGATTAGGATCTGGTAGCCCAGTTGCATTTACAAAATGTGAATTGTGCATCCCTAAAGCTGCAGCATAATTATTCATTAAACTTGCAAAAGATTTTTCACTACCTGCTATATGCTCTGCCATGGCGACTGATGCATCATTACCAGATTGAATAATAATTCCTTTAATTAAATCCTCTACTTTAACTTTACTATTTACATCTATGAACATCCTAGATCCTGTAGTTTGCCAAGCTTTTTTACTAATGGTAACTTCTTCGTCAAAAGTTAACCTGCCAGCTTTAATTTCACGATCAATTACATACATGGTCATAATTTTAGTTAAACTAGCAGGCTCTAATTTCATGGAACTATTTTTTTCCAACAATACTTTACCGCTATTAAAATCTAACAATATATATGCTCGAGTATTTATATTTGGTTGCTCTGGGGTAAAATTCATACCAAATGCTTTACCAAAAAATACTAAACTAAAAATTACTAACGATATATTTGTTAATAATTTATTTGGTTTATAATAATTTAATTTTAATAACATGAACTAACCTGCCTTATATGTAATAAATAATCAATTTATAGCTAAATTATTATTAGGTAAATTTAATAAAAAATTTTTTAATTTTTGATAATCAAGCTTATCACCTTTAGAATTAATAACAACTTTATATAAAATATTTTTTTTGGTTGTTTTTTTCAAGTCATGTTCAAAAATATTTATTTCATAATGCTTGTTATTTAATAAATTAGAATTTTTCAATAAAATTTTTAATTCGTTAGCTAGTTTTGTTGCATTTTCTTTTACTGAAAATGCCCCTAATTGAAAACTAGATTTCGAGAAGTATTTATCAGGAACATTATATTTATTATCTTGATTTTGAATTTCTGAAGCATTTAATTTTAATTGATTAGCATTCCTAGCTGGATTAATTGCAATTATTTCTACTTTACCTATACCATTACCAACAATACCTAACTTACTAGCTGCAACATAAGATAAATCTAAAATTCGATCCCCGTGGAAAGGACCACGATCATTAACTTTTACTATAATACTACGTTTATTATGTAAATTAACTACTTTTAGATAAGTTGGTAAGGGTAAAGTTTTATGAGCTGCTGTCATTTTATACATATCATAAATTTCTCCACTAGAAGTTCTAAATCCGTGAAATTTACTTCCATACCAAGAAGCATACCCTGATGCTTTATAACCTTTACTAGAAGATAAAACTTTATAAGTTTTATTAAATACTTTATATTTAGATTGGTTACCATAACGACTTTTAGGCTCATTTTTAGGAACAACATCTGTAATTAAAGATAAATTAGGAATATCCCTGGGATCAGAAGGACCATTATCTTGCTTTTGAGAATACATATTTCCGGTTTTTCTAGACCAAACAACTTTCATGTTAGATAAATTTTGATTGATTTTATTATTACTCTGTCTAGGAGAACATCCTGATATAGAAAACAACATTAATATTAAATAAATTAGAAATATTATAGTTAAATTATCTATATTTACATTTATTTTATTTATATTTATCATAGCTTAACATTTAAGTTTATTTACACTATTTTAGCAAAACAATTTATAAAAGTGTATACTTAAAAGTATGTGCATCAAAATAAATTTATTATAATTTTACTTATTTGCATAGTCACTATATCAGCGGCTACTGAAAATTCTCAAGCATTTAATTTAAATATAGTAGGTTTATTTAAAAATAAAGTAGTAGTTTTAGATGAATTTTCAGAAAATAAAGTATTATCAGTTGGGGACACCACTGAATCAGGGTTAAAATTAATCTCAGCTAGTAGTCATATCGCGGTATTTGAAGATCCTGAAGGCAATATAATCAAAACTGGGCTCACTGAAACTATAAGTACCAAATTTAATGAAACAGAAAACACTTCTGAATTTATAATGCTGAATAATGACCAGTATTCAACTATGATCAGCATAAATAATAAAAAAAACAATATTCCAGCAATTATCGATACTGGAGCCACCTCAGTTAGCTTAAATAGCCAACTTGCAAACGAATTGGGAATTAATTATAAAAAAAACAATAAAGTTAATATAAGCACTGCTAATGCTCAAAATATTTATGGGTATTCAATAATTTTAGATAGTGTTCAATTAGGAGATATTAAAATAGAGCATGTGGAAGCAGTTGTTATAGAAGGCGAACAGCCAGAACAAGTATTAATTGGGATGAGCTTTTTAAAATATTTAGAATTAAATTATTCTGGGAACAAATTAGAAGTAAAAAGAATAATTCCTCTTCCAAAAAAATCAACAAAAAGGCCTGCAAAAAGT
>CAIKKE010000001.1 GCA_903827925.1 uncultured Francisellaceae bacterium | reverse complement strand
TATTTAAAATTTTTAAAATAATTAAATATATATTTATTATTTTTGTATTGATATATTTCTATTATTTTGCTATAGATAAATTTTTATGAAATTTTTATAGGAATCGGTGCAAATGGCAGCTAAAATCGGAAAAAATAAATCTCACAAAATAACTAGTAAATCAGTTAAAAAAACTAGTAAAATCAACAAGCCAAAAAAAGCTGGCAAACTTTCTGTTAAATTAAAAAAGTCAACTAAATTGACCAATGTTAAACCCAAAGCTTCCGTTAAAATTAAACAAAAATCTAAAGCTAAATCAAAAAGTTCAGTAAAATCATCATCAAAAACTTTAGTAAAATCATCTGTTAAATCCAATAAAACCAATAAAACCAATAAAGTTAAACCTATTTATAAAGTTGAAAAACTTAAAAAACGCTCTAATCAACATAGTTCTATTAAAAAAAATTCTCCCAAAATACAGCAGGATGAAAATATAAATTTCACTTTCCTAGAAAATAATGATTTTTACCAACCTCAACATTCATTTGAATCTTTAGAAACTAATGATTTAGATGGACCTAGCAAGTTTCAGCCTTACCATATAAATATCTCTGAAGAATACATGAATGAACAACAGTTACAACATTTTGCTAATATTTTAGAAAATTGGAAACAAGATTTAATGGAAGAAGTAGATAATACTATTACTGAAATGAAAGAAGCTGATGTATTAGCAGATCCTAATGATCGAGCAACTCAAGAAGAAACTTTTAGCTTAGAATTAAGAACTCGCGATCGAGAAAGAAAATTAATTAAAAAAATTGAATCAGCTTTAAATAAAATTGATGAACAACAATATGGTTATTGTGATTCTTGTGCAGTAGAAATTGGAATTAGGCGCTTAGAAGCAAGACCAACTGCTACTTTATGCATAGAATGTAAAACTTTAGCAGAAATAAAAGAAAAAAGATCTTAAGCTTGGCTAAATTAAGAAGTTGCTTGATCTAAAAAGCTTTGCTTTAAATCAAGCAACTTTTTTCCTTTGCAAGTACTTTTTGTCAAAAATAAATTATTTTTAGTTGTAGTAGGTGAACGGTTACTCAGTACTATATAAATTAATTAGGTAACGCGACATGTTTCCTGAAATATACCGGTTTATAGTTTTAAAGATGATACTCCTAACCATTATCTAAATCCACAATCTGAGTAGTTCCTAACAACCCTTTTTGATAGCAACTAAAACTTTTTTCCTTATCCCCCATAAATTGAGATAACCTTCCTAATTCAGCATAACATTCAGGATTTTCCTCTATAGCTAAGGATTTTTCTAGGTAATTTTTAGCTTTACCGATTAAATCTGCTTGCATACATAATCTACCTAAAGTTAATAAAATATTATGATCCTGAGGGTGAATTTTTAATAATAATTCTGCAGTTTTAATTTGATTTTGCAAATTATCAGTTTTAATTAATCCATATAATTTTATTAAATCAGGATCCCATTCATTAGATTTTTCGATTAAATAAATTTTTAAAGTTTTTTCAGCTAAATCATAATTTTTAAATTTGATTAAATAATTTATATAAATAAAATTTAATTTATTATTTTTCCTTAAATGTTTAGGTAACTGTTTAAAAAAATCAATTAAATTATCTATAGTTTGATTAGTTGATTGCTCAATTGAATGATTAATTGCTATTTTTTCTAAATGATTTTTATAAAAATTTATTTCTAATTGTTGATAATCATAATCGCTATAAATTTTTGATTTTTTTAATAACGGTAATATTTCAATTAAGGCTAACCAATCTTGCATATTTTGATAAATTACAGTTAATTTAATTAATAAAGTTGGATGTTTAGGGAATTTTTTTAATAATTTTTTTAATTCTAAAATGCATTGTTGATATTCTCGTTGACAATAATATAAATCCGCTTTAATGATCCCCAAAGTTGCAATTTCATTACTATCTTGGATAAATCTTACTTGTTGTTCAGCTAAAATTTCAGCTTTAGTTAAATACTTATGAGCATTTTCCCAAGCAGCTTGTTGTTTAGCAGCATTAGTAGCTAATAATAAACCTAACCACCCACAAGCTGATTGATCTTTAATTTTTAACGCTAAATTTTCAGCAATTGATGTTTGGCCTGTCATTAAATAAAAAAAAGCTTTTTTAGCATATTTTAGAGATTTATTAATCTTTTTATAATTTAACCAATTATTTATCGCTGATTTAAATAACCAAAATTGTACAAAACTTATAATAAAAATCGCAATAATTATGGTCCAAGTTGGGATCTGAAACGCAACATTATTATAACTAAAAGATACATACTTAGAAGAATTTTGCAATAATCCCTTAATAATAATAGTAATAATTGATAAAAAAATTAATCTTAACACCTAATCTTAACACCTTAATATCAAAAATATTCAGTAATTTAATTCAACAAGTTAAGCTAATACTTGATTTAAAAAATTATCTATATCAATTATTTCTTGCTCAACAACAGTATGTTGCATTAAATAACTATGCCATAAAATATTATATCCTAATTGCTGTAGAAAGTTATAAGAATTTTTACTAAAATTCATAGGAACTATTTGATCCAACTCCCCATGTGCCATAAAAATGCTGGTTGATGTATTGATTTTAGCTTTTTCTTGCATTAATAAATGATGCCAAGGCAAATATCCTGATAAACATATAATTCCAGCTAATTTAGATTTAAATCTAAGCCCTGCATGTAAGGCTAAAGCTCCACCTTGAGAAAAACCTGCTAACACGATTTTTTCTGAATTAATCCCTAAACTTATCTCTCGATTAATTAAGTTATCAATTATTATCTTGGAATCGATTAGACCTTCATGAGAATCTTCTTGATTTATATCCAATGCTTTAAAATCTTTAATATCATACCAACCACGCATCCTAGCACCATTATTAATCGTAATAGGTTTAATTGGAGCATGTGGAAAAATAAACCGAATATTTAAATGATTAGGTAAATGTAATTCTTTAGTGATAGGTATAAAGTCATCCCCTGAAGCTCCTAATCCATGTAACCAAATTACGCTAGCATTTGCTGGTTTAACAGGAAGAATTTCAATAGCATCAATCTTATGATTATACATATTTCACATAAATCCTTATTATTTTATTGATTTTCATTTTATAAAAATTATTTTATATATTTTTCTATATTTATTAAACATTTTTTAAAAAAAACTATGAATTTTTAACCTATGTAGCAAGAAATTTGACTTAATTGCTCGTACAGCTACAATCAAATTAGAAGTATAAAAATAAAAAATAAAAAATAAAAATATTATGAACAAGATCTCTAATAATAGTAGTCAATTAAAAAAATTTTTAGAGTTATTCGGAATTTTTACCGATCCAATTATTGGTATTGATATTTGTTCTTCGTCAGTAAAAGTTATGGAAATTGCTCAAACAGAAGACAAATACTTTATTAAAAATTTTGCTGTTGAGAAATTAAATGTTGGAGATGTAGTTGAAAAAAACATAAAAAATAAAGAAGCTGTGATCCAAGCATTAAATAAAGCTCTAGCTAAAACTAAAATTTCTAGTCACTTAGGGTGTATATCTATTCCTAATTCTGTTGCAATTTCTAAAGTGATTCAATTAGAAAATGGTTTAGATGAGAAAGAAATATTTAATGAAATAGAATTAGAATCTGATCGTTATATTCCTTATGACTTAGAAGATGTAAATTTAGATTTTGAAGTTTTAGGTCCATCTAAGATAGGAAATAATTTAATGGATGTTATTTTAGTTGCTACTAAAAAAGAAAACATCAAAATAAGAACGAGCATTTTAGAAGCTGTTGGTCTTCATCCTAAAATTATAGATGTAGAATCTTTATCTGTAGAAAGAGTATTTAATATGTTTATTGCTAACAATTTACCCGATGGAGCGAAAAATAAATTGATTGGATTATTCGATATTGGATCTACAAGTACTAGTTTAAACGTTTTTCATGATTTACGATTAGTATACAGTAAAGATCACGCTTTTGGAGGACAACAATTATTAGATGAGATCCAAAAAAGATATGGTTTGACTTTGCAAGAAGCGATTTTAGCCAGAAAACATAATGATCTGCCGGATGATTATAATGTTGATGTTTTAGAACCATATCGCAATAAGATTGCCCAGCAAGTAGTTAGGGCTTGTCAAGTTTTTTTCTCATCAGCTGAATATACCAAATTTGATTATATTTGTTTAACTGGTGGCACAAGTAATTTACCAGGAATTGATGAAACTATTGCAGATCTTTTAAAAATAAAAATAATTATAGTAAATCCTTTAAAAAGCTTTAATGTTGCAGATTATATTCCAACAGAAATTTTTACTGAAGAATCTTTAGGTTTAATTAATTGTTGTGGTTTAGCCTTAAGAAACTTTACGAGAAAATTATGAGCAATATTAATTTATTACCATGGCGTACAGAACAAATTTTTTACAAAAACAACATCTTTATTGGGATTTGCGGTTTTATCGCAGTTATCATGATAGTTATAACTTTAATGCTTAATGGTTTTGTTGAAATTTTATCTGCTTATAGAACCAAAGAAATAGATAAATTAAATGCAAAAATCAGCATTTATCAAGCCAAAAACAAAGAAATTGCAGGCCTTAAGGAACGTAAAAAATTGTTATTAGATAGGTTGTCAATAATTAACGACCTACAATCTCAAAGAGCTTTGATGGTTAATATATTGGATAAAATTGCAAGCACTGTACCCAATGGTATTTCATTAAAACAGATGGATTTAAAAGGTAATATATTATCTATTAATGCTAATAGTGAATCTAATTCTAGAATTTCTGAATTTATGCGTAATTTAGAAAAAACAAATATTTTTGTTACCCCAAGATTAAAAGAAATAAAATCTTCTCAAAACACTAACAATTCTAACTTGCAATTTATTGATTTTAATTTAGAAATTAACGTTATAGGTGCAAAAAATGAGCAGAAATAGGATTAGTTTAGAAGAATTAAATATTAAAGAAATCGGTATATGGCCTATAGAGTATAAGGTTGTAATATTAACTATATTTTCATCAGTTATATTTATTTTATTATATATGTTAATTTTGAAAGATAATTATCAAGAATTTAAAAATTTAGGTAATAAAATTAATGAATCAATCAATATTTTTAAAGAAAATTATAAACAATCTGTTAATTTAGATTTATATATTAAACAAATGACAGAAATTCAAGAAATGTTAAAATCGGTATTAAAAAAATTACCATCTAAAGGTGAATTACCTGTTTTATTAGAAGATATATCTCAACAAGCAATATCTGCCGGATTAGATTTTGAATTAATAAAACCAGAAGACCCTATAGATAAAGGATTTTATTTTGAACAGCCAATTACCATGGTATTAACTGGTAAATATCATGGATTTGGGAAATTTGCAGCTGGAATATCAGGTTTGTCAAGAATTGTTACTTTACATAATTTTTCTATTACAAATAAATCTAACAACTCTTCAACTATACCCGGAACAGTTACTTTAAGCATTTCCACTCAAGCTAAAACTTATTGGTACGTAAATAAGGAACAGTTATGAGAATTGAATTATTTATTATTTGCTTAATGAGTTTTTTTTTGGTTGCCTGTGATTTTGGCAAAGAAGATACCGACCAAATAGTTGAAGATATTAAAAAAAACACTCCAAGCAATATAGAAGCTTTACCTAAATTAAAAGAATATATTCCAGGGAAATATACTGCTAGTAATTTAAATGATCCTTTTGACTCATTTAATAATTTTAACATTTCCAAACCTAACATTAATTTGCCTGTAACTAAAATACAAACTAAAAGACCTGATTATGATCGTTCTAGAGAATATTTGGAAAATTATGCTTTAGATACTTTAACTATGGTTGGCGTTTTAAAAAATAAAGATGCTATTTGGGGGTTAATTATTGATCGAACTGGAATTTTGCACAAAGTTAAACAAGGTAATTATTTAGGACAAAATTCCGGCAAAATAAAAACTATAAATGAAGAACAGATTGATATTGAAGAAACTATTTCAGATGAACAAGGTGGATGGATAAACCGAGATACAAATATAAAGCTTAAGGACCATAAGCATAATTAAAACCATGGAGAATAATTATTATGAAACTCGAAAAAATTAAATTCTCTAGTAAATACAAGATATTTTTGGCAATTAAAATATTTTCAATATTAATGATAACCTTTAACATTTGTACAGCCAAAGTTGATAAAACCATCTTGAAAGATATAAACATAGAAAATTCAGATAAAGATGATGTAAAAATTGTGTTAAACTTCTCTATACCCCCAAAAACCCCTAAAATATTTTCTATCGAAAATCCTCCAGAGTTAATTGTAGATTTTCCTGATACCGTTAATGGATTAACCAAAGATAAGATAAATAATTTAGTATCTTTTGATTTAGTTGAAAATGTCAATTTTCTGCATGACCATAAAAAAACAAGAATGATAATTAAATTAACAAGTTTGTTGCCATATACTTTGGAAATCAAAGATAATAACTTGATTTTTATTATTAAAAACAAAGAATACGGATCTATTTCAAAAAATTCTATCTCTGCAGATAATTATACTATTCATGCGTTAGATTTTAATCGAGGTTTAAATGGAGAAGGCAAATTAATATTAGATTTAAAATTTGAAATCAATGACATAGATATAAAAGAAAATAATAATGAAATTATAGTAAATTTTAAAAATGCTACTATTTCAGAAAAATTGTTACGTAATTTTGATGTGGGGGATTTTGGTACTCCAATCAAAAACATTATTTTTTCAAGACCCAACAAAGATCTTATATTAAATATTAAAACTAAAGGAGAATATGAAAAGATCGCTTATCATTTAGATGGTAAATATATTATTGAAGCAAGACCTAAAGATTTTTTGTCTCAACAATTAGATAAAACCAGAAAATTTAAATTTACTGGAGAAAAAATATCATTAAATTTTCAAGATATAGAAATAAGAGCAGTACTACAATTATTAGCAGATTTTACTGGAATGAATATTATTGCTAATGATAGTGTTAATGGTAATGTTACTTTAAGATTAGAAAATATTCCATGGGACCAAGCTTTGGATTTTATTTTAAAATCTAAGGGTTTAGCTAAACGTGAATCAGGTAATGTAGTTTTAATTGCGCCCACTGAAGAATTATCTAAATATGAAGAAATGGAATTATCTTCTTTAAAACAAGTAGAAGCATTAGCCCCATTGAAAACCGAATTTATAAAAATCAATTATGCTAAAGCTGATGATATTGTTAAAATGATTAAAGATGGTGATAAAAATTCCATGCTATCTTCCAGAGGAACCGTTAGTGTAGATGCTAGGACTAATACTTTATTATTAAAAGAAATTGAAGATAAAATCAATGATATTAAAGATTTAATTAAGATTTTAGATGTATCTGTTAAACAAGTATTAATCGAAGCTTATATTGTATCAGTAAATGAAGGCTTTTCAGATAATTTTGGAATTAAGTTAAACACGTCTGCCGGAATTAAATTAGGCGGCAGACGTTTAGGATTAAGTAAAAGTGCTGATGATGCATTAAGTATTGCTAATCAAGGAATTGGTGCTATGAATGGAATACCTAAAAATTTTTTCGATCCTACCGATATAGGTGGTAACACTTTAGGTTTAGCTTTAAGCAGATTACCTCAAGGATTACTATTAAGTTTAGAACTAAAAGCCGCAGAGAGTGAGACTCTGGCTACAACAATTGCTAAACCAAAAATTTTAACTTTAGATAAACAAGCAGCTTCCATCGAATCTGGACAAGATATTCCATATTTAACTTCTAGTGCTAATGGCGGAACTAATACTACCTTTCAAAAAGCAACTATAAAATTACAAGTTACTCCACAAATTACTCCAAACAATCAAATCTCTATGGATCTTAGTATTAATAATGATTCTCCTGGAGAAAAACCTGCAGGCGGAGACGGTATTCCAATAAATACTAATTCATTAAAAACTAATATTTTAGTAGATGACGGAGAAACTGTAGTACTAGGAGGTTTACTCAAAGATACTATAAAGGAAGGATTACAAAAAGTTCCGTACCTTAGCCAAATACCATTCTTTGGAGCATTATTTCGAGCACGAACTTTATCAAATGATAAGGCTGAATTATTAGTATTTATTACCCCCAGAATTGTAGCAGTTAATTCTAAAGATCAAGAAGATAATAATTATTAGAGATCATAACCAAGGTTAAGAGGAGCCATTATGTCCAATCTTACGTGTTTTTTAATCGGCCCTAATGGTTCGGGTAAAACGACAGTTGGAAGAATGTTATCTGATTTTTTATCTTTAAAGTTTATTGATAGTGATTTAGAAATAGAAAATTTAATTGGGGTAAAACTTACTGACTTTTTATCCAATAAAGGTATTAAGTCTTTCAGTCAATTAGAAAATATTTTAATTAAAACTTTAAGTAATAGAAAAAATATTATATTTGCTGTTAGTGTAAATAGTATTAATCATTTAGAAAATCGGAATTTTTTTAATTTAAAAGGAAAGATTATATATCTATCTGCTAACCCAGTTAATCAATATACAAGATCTATGTTATCTAATCGCCATTCTCCAATATTATCTACCGTTAATAATAAATTAATGTATTTAATTGAATTGGCGAAAACTATGGAACCTTTATATAATTCTATTGCTGATTTAGTAATTTCAACAGATAATTGTTCGGTAGAAGACGTGGTAAACAAGATCATAGATTATTTATATTGTGGTATATATTGTTGATAATAACAGCATATTTATGTAAATTATAAGTTAAAATGTTGTTATAAGGTAAGTATATGCACCGCAGTGAAGACATTTTATTTAAAGATTGTTTGTGGGGTGAAAGTTTAGATTATCTAAACAATATTGTACCTTATGCTGAAAAAATTATTTTAGTTAGTGGACAACCAGATTCCGGGAAAACTACTTTAAAACAAGAAATCATCAATAATTTATTTGGATCTTTTAAAATATTTACTACTTTTGGAGATCCTAGAGCTACAGTTGCTTCGTTTATCCAGCAAGTGCACCTTGGTTTTGGCTTAGTGTGGGATAATAATTTACCTCCAGATTGGGAAGAATTGAGAAGAGCGGTTTTAAATATTGCAGATTGTAATTGGATTTTGTTAATTGATGATGCTGAAAAATTATCTTGGGATATCTTAAATTCTTTGATAGATTTGTATATAACATTAAGTTCTGATGATAGTAATTTTCGCTTAATATTGTTCGCCAAAGATTGTTTGGTAAATAGCATAAAAAATTCACCGTTAAAAGATTTTTTTGAAATTAAATTTGAAAATATAAATTTAAAATCTTTGAATTTAGAAGAGATGACGGTTTTTTTAAGTGATATCATGCAATTAGATTTTGATCGTAAAACTTTAAAGAAGATTTATAGCGCTTCTAATGGTATTATAGGAAAAGTTAAGCAATTAGCTATCACTGAAAATAAGATTAGGAGTACTGAAAAAAATATGATGTTGCGTAATTTACTAGAAAAGATTATTAGCCCACCATTTATGCGTTTAATTGTGTGTGGATGTTTATTATTTATTGCTTATATTGTATTTAATTTTACTCAAAAGCAATACGATACTGTAGAGGTTGTAACCAAGGTTAATAAAGAAGCTAATGCATCTATATCTACTCTAGAATTAGAGACTAATAATCTTGAGATTAATCAAAATCAACAATTAGAATATGAACAAATTTATAAAAAATTATATACAGATTTAAAAAATAATTTACAAGAACAATTATTAAATAAAGTATTAAATTTAGAAGAACAATTAAATAAATTACAGCAATCTACTAGTCTATTAGAAACCAGTATATCAGAAAAAAATATTTCAAAAAATATTAAAAACAATATTAACAGTCATAACAATATTAACAATCATCATAATAATAAATCACCTAAAAATCCACAATCACTTAAATCAGCTAAAAATTTCTATGTGCTACAATTGATGGCCTCTAAAAATGAACAATCTATATTAAATCTCATCAAAAATTACCCTGCATTATTTGCTAAAATTAAATACTTTTCAGGAAAATTTAAACCTAAAGAAGATTTATGGTTTATAGCTACTTATGGAAATTATAATGATCCAGAATCTGCCATTAAAGATCTAAAAAATTTACCTCCTGAATTACGCAAACTAAAACCTTTAGTTAGAGATTATAATTCAGTAAAAAAATTAATTAATAATAAAGATAAATGATTTTTTTAAATGTCAAAATATTTTAATAACTTAAATCAACAGATCTACAATAGTAAATTATTAATAAACGATAGCTTACTAAAGGTAAATCAAAATATTTTAAATTTGTTTAATTATCAAAATTCAAATTCTAATCATTTTTCTAAAATTATCTTTAATTATCTTCAAAATAATTCAGGAAAACAATTAAGGCCTTTATTGTTATTGTTAACTTATAATGCAATTTTTAATCAACAAACCCAAAATCTTAATCAAAATAATCAGAATGATTTAATTAATCTAGCTTCTTTCGTTGAATTAATTCATATTGCAAGTATATTACATGATGATGTTTTAGATCATGCTGAATTTAGAAGATCTCAAAAAACTATGCATCAATCTTTAGGTAATAAATTTACAATTTTAGCCGGAGATTTAATTTATAGTAAAGCATTTAAATTAATAGCAAATCTTAGCCAAAATCAAAAAATTAACTGTATGTTAACAGATACTATCAATTGTATGGTAGAAGGTGAAATTATGCAATATTTAGAAAAGTATAATTTTGCAATTTCTGAAGATAAATATTTAAAAATTATTACCGCTAAAACTGCCAAATTATTTTCAACTATTACCCAATTACCAGCTCTATTAACAACTAAACATTATAAGAATAAGTATATACAAATATTAGATCTAATAAATTATTTAACTACATTTGGGATAAATTTAGGCATAGCTTATCAATTATTAAATGATTTAGAAGATTATTATAAAAACGGGGAAGACATTCTAAATGGTATAATTACTTTACCAGTAATTTTTGTATTAAACAAACTAAATCCAGCTATTAATCAAAAAATTATAAATATTATCAAACAACAAGTTAAATTAAATCCTGTTAAACAACAACAACAATTAGAGATCTTAAGGAATATTATATTAACTAATGGTGGATTTAATTACACTGTAGATTTGGCAAATAATTATTTAACAAAAGGCATACAAGCTATGGATATATTACAACATTCTACTTATAAAGAAGCAATTTTAAATCTGCTTAAAAGTTGCTTAATAGAAAAAAACTTAACCTCAAATTTGTCTTACAAAACAATAGTTCTGCAAGACAAATCCTGAGTATTTAATTTAATAAACAATACATGAACAACTAAGAATAACCTGATTATTACATCATGCCATCCATACCGCCCATGCCTCCCATACCACCCATTCCATGATGAGCGCCTGATCCACCTGATTCCTTATCATTCTTAGGTAAATCAGATATAGTACATTCAGTAGTTATCATTAACCCACCAACAGATGCAGCATTTTGCAATGCAGTACGAGTAACTTTAGTTGGGTCTAAAATTCCAAACTTAAACATATCCCCATACTCTCCTGTGGCTGCATTATATCCAAAGTTACCAGATTCAGCTTTAACTTTTTCAACTATTACTGCAGGCTCGCCACCAGCATTAGCAACTATTTGACGCAATGGAGCTTCTAAAGCTCTAATAACGATTTGTATACCTTGTGATTGCTCATGATTATCTCCCTTAAGCTTTTTAAGTTCATTAATCACTCTAATATAAGCAACTCCACCACCAGGCAATACACCTTCTTCTACTGCAGCTCTGGTTGCATGTAAAGCATCCTCTACTCTTGCTTTTTTCTCTTTCATGGCAACTTCTGTCGCCGCTCCTACCTTAATAACAGCAACCCCACCAGAAAGCTTAGCAATACGTTCTTGTAATTTTTCTTTATCATAATCAGAAGAAGAATCTTCTACTTGTTGACGTAATTGAGCAATTCTAGCTTCAATTTTTTTACTGTCACCACTACCATCAATAATTGTAGTATTATCCTTAGTAACAATAATGCGTTTAGCATTTCCTAAATCTTCTACTTTAGCACTTTCTAGACTCATACCTACTTCTTCAGAAATAACTTGAGCTCCAGTTAACACTGCAATATCTTCTAACATTGCTTTACGACGATCCCCAAAACCAGGAGCCTTAACTGCACATACTTTAACTATGCCTCTTATATTATTAACTACTAAAGTTGCTAAAGCTTCTCCTTCTACATCTTCAGAAATAATTAACAATGGACGACCACCTTTAGCTACTGCTTCTAAAATAGGTAACATTTCACGAATATTACTTACTTTTTTGTCAACTAATAAGATATATGGATTTTCTATTTCGCAAGACATGTTTTGTTGATTATTTGCAAAATACGGAGAAATATAGCCTCTATCAAATTGCATACCTTCAACTATATTTAACTCATCTTCGATATTAGTACCATCTTCAACCGTAATCACTCCTTCTTTTCCTACTTTAGACATAGCTTTAGCAATGATTTCACCAATAGAATGATCTGTATTTGCAGAAATAGTTCCAACTTGAGCTATAGACTTATCATCTGAACATGGTACCGACATTTTTTTTAATGCTGCTATACAATGTATTACCGCTTTATCTATTCCTCTTTTTAATTCTGTAGGATTCATCCCAGCAACTACTAATTCATTACCTTTCCTAGCTATACAAGCCGCTAATACTGTAGCTGTAGTAGTTCCATCGCCAGCAATATCTGAAGTTTTAGAAGCAACTTCTTTCAACATTTGTGCTCCCATATTGGCAATTTTATCTTCTAATTCTATTTCTTTAGCAACTGTTACCCCGTCTTTAGTAATTATTGGAGATCCAAAAGATTTTTCAATAACTACGTTACGTCCACATGGACCTAATGTTTGTTCAACTGCTTTTCTTAAAATGTCTACTCCTGTTAATAAACGTTCCCTAGCTTCTGAACTAAAACTTAAACTTTTTGCTGTCATAACTACTATCCTTATTATTTATATTTAATAAAAAATTAAAACTAAACTATATAAACTAAACTATATAAAAATTAAGCTATTGATTATATTAATCATTCTAAGCATTAACTTTCGATAACTCCCATAATATCTTCTTCTTTCATCACTAATAAATCTTCGGTACCAATTTTAACTTCGGTACCAGAATATTTACCAAACAAGACCTGGTCACCAACTTTAACTGCCATAGGTTGTAATTTTCCATCTGCTGTTAATTTACCTGGTCCAGCAGCTTGAATTATACCGCGTTGTGGTTTTTCTCCAGCATTTTCTGGAATAACTATTCCGCTAGCTGTTTTACGTTCTTCAGTACGTTTCACGATCAAGCGATCATGTAAAGGACGAATTTTCATACTCATTATTCACTCCTAAGTTTAAAATTTGTTTGATTGATAATTATTATTGATTTGGTTTATATATGATGATATATGGGTAAATTATTAATAGTCAAGGGTAAATAAATAATGTTGTTTTATATATAAATTTATATAAAATACTTTTTAATTTATTTGTTTAACTTTTATAATTTAGTATAAATTAATGTAAAATAACATTATACATAAAATTCTAAGTCCAATTATTTAAAATCTCTATAATTTTTTTAGCTTGCTCAACATTTGAAATATTAAATTTAGATCTAGTTTTATAAATTCCATGCTGCTTTTGATAACGTCTTATTGTGAATTTAATTGGACCGTAACTTTGAGACTTATGTTCCCAATCTTGATACTTATACATAATAGTAGCCCAAGCCCCTTTAGTTAAAATTTCTTTGGCTAATTCTTTAACGACTTCAATACCATTTTCATAATAACAAACTGATAAATCATTCACGCTACTAGCATTAACATTAACTTCTACCGTACTATCTTGCATATTAAACTCCTAAATAAACCATAATATCTTTACACAATTGCTGAACTCCATTACCACTAACTGCAGAAATCCAATATATTTTAGTATTTTTTAGCTCTTTTATTATATTAATAATACTATCATCTACCCTATTAGATATATTATAATTAGCAATTTTTTTTATAATATTAGCTAATCTATCCATAGTTAAAATATCTATTTTATTAATTACAATCCAACGAGCTATATTGTTTAATTTAATATCATTATAAGTTTTTAATTCTGTTTCAATAACTTTAATTTGAGAAATCAAATTCTCTACAATAAGATTATCATAATCATTAAAATCTTCCTCTAAATAAACATCTGGTAAACAAGTACTTAAATCTACCATATGTAATAATAATTTATTTCTAGATAAATGCTTTAAAAATCTGATCCCTAAGCCAACGCCAGCAGATGCTCCCTCTAATATTCCTGGGATATCAGCAATTACAAAGCTACTCCCATCACATCTAACCATACCTAAATGAGGCTGAATCGTGGTAAACGGATAATCCGCAATCTTAGGCTTAGCAGCAGATACTTTACTAATAAATGTAGATTTACCTACATTTGGAAAACCTAACAATCCAACATCAGCTAATAATCTAAGCTCTAATCTTAAATTACGCTCTTCTCCCAAACTACCTTTAATTATTTTACGTGGAGCACGATTAACACTACTTTTAAAATTATGGTTACCTAATCCTCCTTGACCTCCTTGTGCTACTAACAACAATTGATCTTGTTCTATTAAATCACCAATCATCTCTCCAGTATCATTTTCCCAAACTATAGTACCGATAGGTACATCTATAATTAAATTTTCTCCAGATTTACCTGAACGTAAATTACCACTTCCAGACCGTCCTTTATCTGCTTTATATTCTTTACGATAATTTAAATCTACTAAGGTATTTAATCGCAAAGTAGCTCTTAGATAAATATCTCCGCCATTTCCACCGTTTCCTCCGTCAGGCCCACCAAAAGGAATAAATTTCTCACGACGAAAACTGCAACATCCGTCCCCACCTTTACCTGCTTTTACTTGAATGGTTAGTTCGTCAATAAACTTCATTGAATTATTAGGATCCGCTGATTTTTTGCATTAAATTTGGCCTTATATGCTAATTTTTTGCATTAAATTTAGCCTTATATTGCTGATTTTTTGCTTTAAATCTGGCTTTATATGCTGATTTTTTGCTTTAAATCTGGCTTTATAAATTAAGCTTGTTTAGGAATAACGCTAATGTATTTTCTAAGTCTAGCGCAATTGATCCCAACGGTTGCTTTCTTGCTAGTAAATTTAACAATACCTACAATTTTCGAAAAGATAGTATGATCTTTACCTAAACCTACGTTACTTCCTGGATGAAACTTAGTTCCACGTTGACGAATAATTATCTCGCCTGCTTTTACTAACTGGCCACCAAAACGTTTCACTCCTAAATACTTAGGCTTAGAATCTCGACCATTTCTAGTGCTACCACCAGCTTTTTTGTGTGCCATATCTCAATACCTTTAAATTGCTAAAATTATAACTTACTAATAATTTAATTAAATTTAATTATTAAGTTATGAAAAATTAATATCACTGATTTTAATCTTGGTAAATAACTGTCTGTGTCCCATGCGTTTCATATGATGCTTACGACGCTTAAACTTTAAAATTTTTATTTTATCGTGCTTACCGTGAGCTTCAATTATTGCTGTAACTAAACAATTTTTTACATAAGGATCGCCAACCAATACTTTTTCCCCATTATAAGCTAAAAGTATGTTATTAAACTCTAATTGACCACCTAGATCTACATCTTGTTTTTCTATTAAAAGATTCTGATCTTTTTTAACCCGATACTGTTTGCCACCAGCTATAATAACTGCGTACATTACGTAAACTCCAATGCTTGAAAAATTATTAAAAAATATTTAGCTATAAATACAATAAAAATTTAATTTTTTACTCTAATAACTTGCATATTACGAAAAATCTTAACATCAAGCAATAACTAAATACTAATATAACGTAAAATTTCAATAATAACCTTATTTAAATAACTTAATATTAATCCATATTTAAATTTAATATTTTAAATAAGGTTATTATTGAAATTTTACGTTATATTAG